>JAUZPJ010000396.1 GCA_030706025.1 Bacillota bacterium
AAGTAACCATGTCGAGTTTTTAGGAAGCCTGCCTCATCACGACGCTATGCGTGAAATGGCCGAGTGTGACGTTTTTGTCTTGCCAAGCTGGAAAGAAGCCTTTGGGATCGTGTACTTAGAGGCAATGGCCCACGGTAAACCTATTATTGGCACCCTTGGAGAGGGAATCTCAGAGATCTTTGCTCAAGAGGATGTCGGTATCGCTGTTCCCCCAAAGGATGTTTCAGCTCTTACTAAGGGGATTAGGGAACTCTTTAGGCATCAAGACAAAGCGAGAGAAATGGGAGCTCGAGGAAAAGATCTGGTCTACCGTAAATTTACTTGGCGGTATAATGCCCAGCAAACCCATGAGGTCTATTTAAAGGCTATGAGAAAATCAAAAGGAAATTCAGGGCAAAGTTAGAAAGGAGAAACCCCAGTGGAGCTTCGTTTAGTCCTTAAGAATGCTGCCGCCTTAAGCGTGGCTAGTGTGCTTTCCAAGGCGATTGCCGCTGTGGTGGGAATCTCGGTTGCTCGCTACCTAGGGCCGGAAACATATGGAGAATATAACGTGGCCCTGGCTTTTGTCAGTACGTTTATTCTCTTTGCGGATTTTGGTTTAAGTAATTACATGGTCCAAGAGGGGTCTCGGGATGAAGGAGTTTTACCGCTTTATCTGGGAAATACCCTTTTATTTAAGCTGTTTTCTTCGTTGGTTATCTACGCACTTATGCTTATTTTAATGCCTGCAAGTTATAGTCAGTCGATTCGAAGCATGATTATCGTTTTTGGTTTAGCCGGTGGGTTAAATGCCCTGGATAGCACAGTTTATAATTATTTTCAGGCCAGACAACAAATGTATATTGCAGCTTTGTATCAGTTCATGTCTACGTTTCTTATCGGGGCACTGACAATTCTGGTCGTGTTTATGAAGGGAAATGTGGTGATGATCTCCGTTTCCCAATGCGTGACAGCGATTCTAATTTCGATCCTGTTATATGCGCATATTCGGCGTGACCTCCGCCTTAAATATAATCTCCACCACTTAATCGAGATGATCAAAAAGGGACTGCCCTACGGGGTTGCAGTCATCTTTTTGTACGTCTATTTCCAGATTGACATGTTCATGCTTTCCCTGATGCGCCCTCCATTAGAGGTAGGAATCTATTCGGCAGCATATCGTTTAATTTCCATTCTATTATTCATTCCTGGAATTTTAACCAGTGTACTTTACCCGATCTTATTCCAACTCGGAGTGGAGAGTCAGGAGAAGCATCGTGGTACAATCGAAAAAATCTTTAAAGTCTTGAGTGCTGTCGGTATTCCTGGCAGTGTCTTATTATTTGTATTAGCAGATCCTCTGTTATCATGGCTTTACAACCATCGCTTTCCACAATCGGTTCCGATTATGATGCTTCTAAGCTGGTTTTTTGCGATAGAATGTTTGAGCTTCTCCCTAGGGGATGTATTGACAACGACAAATCGGCAGTGGACCCGAGCTTGGATTCAGGGTGGTGCCGCTTTATTAAATATAGTCATCAATTTATATGCTATACCGCGTTATGGAATCTATGGAGCGAGTGTAGCGACGCTTATTACTGAACTTTTCGTGTTTGTCATGTACTACTGGATTGTGCGACAGCAAGTTTATAAAGTCCAGACTTGGCGGCAGCTTCCTGTCATCATCTTTGCCGCCATAGTTATGGCCTTCGCAGCCTATTTCTTGCGCCATCTTCATCCGTTACTCTCAGCGAGTGTTGCGGGTATACTATACCTCGTCATTCTAATTGGTCTCGATAAAGATTTCCAACGTATTGGCGGGTATGTTTTGAACCAGATGAAACGTCGGTTGGGAGTGAAAGGGTGAAAACGAGAGGAGACAGTTAAGTGACAGTGAACTGTTAATTGAGTTATAAGGAGTTAAAGTCATGAAAGTAATTACAGTGCTGGGTGCTAGGCCCCAATTTATTAAAGCGGCTCCTCTGTCAGCTGCCTTACGAGCGAAGCATGAGGAGAAAATTGTACATACCGGTCAACATTACGACTACCAAATGTCAGATGTCTTTTTCGAAGAATTAGGAATTCCTAAACCGGACTTTTTTCTGGGAGTGGGCTCAAAGCAACACGGCGCCCAGACTGGGGAGATGTTGACAGGAGTTGAAGAAGTTCTTCTTCAAGAAAAACCCGACTGGGTCCTCGTCTACGGGGATACGAACTCTACGTTAGCCGGAGCATTGGCTGCGGCTAAGCTTCATATACCGATCGCTCACGTTGAAGCGGGTTTGCGAAGTTATAATCGGCAGATGCCGGAAGAAATAAACCGCGTCTTAACAGATCATCTCTCTAGTTTATTGTTTTGTCCGACGGATCAGGCGGTTAAGAACCTTGGTCAAGAAGGGATAACAGACGGTGTGGTACGGACTGGGGATGTCATGGCCGATGCTCTGTATTACCATGCCCGACGAGCGGAGCAGCGGCAACAGGTCCAAGGACGAAGGAAACCCTATCTCTTGGCTACGGTCCATCGAGCGGAAAATACAGATAACCCCAACCGACTAGAAGGAATTATTAAGGCCTTCGCTCAAATTGAAGGAAACATCGTGCTTCCCTTGCATCCCCGAACTAAAAAGTTTCTTCTAGATCGTAAAATCTCGATTCCCGAAAATGTCGAAGTGATTGAGCCTGTGGGTTATTTAGAAATGATTCTTTTGGAAAAAGAGGCGGAACTGATCTTGACAGACTCCGGTGGCGTGCAGAAAG
>JAUZPJ010000397.1 GCA_030706025.1 Bacillota bacterium
TCTTCTTTGGTTTCTCGTTAAGCACCCAAACAAAGTCTTTACCCGTAAACAATTACTCTATCAGATTTGGCAAACTGATTATTATGGCAATGATGATGCGGTTACCGTTTTAATTAGTCGATTACGAGAGAAAATTGAACAACGTAAAAGCCAACCCTCCTTCATTAGGACTTTAAGAGGTGTTGGCTATAAATTCGTCATTGAATAAGGTTAATAGGATTATTTAATTGAAGAAGTATGGTGAATAAAAAATGCGATTAATCTTACTTTCAGGTGGTGCCGGCAAAAGGCTATGGCCTATTTCCAATCAAGCTCGAGCCAAACAGTTCATCAAACTACTTAAAAATCCAGCGGGCCAACCCGAGTCAATGGTCCAACGTGTATGGCGTCAACTCAAGGCCAACGGTCTTGATAAACTATCAATAATAGGATGTTGTGAGGCGCAGATCGATAACATTACCACGCAGCTAGGCTCAGAAGTGAGATGTGTTTGTGAACCGGAACAACGCGACACCTTTCCGGCCATTGCTCTCATCTGCGCCTATCTTCATAGTCAGGAAACGCTGGATGATGAAGAAGTAATTATTGTAGCTCCCATAGATGCTTATGTCGATGATGCATTTTATGACTGTTACCAAGACTTAGCACTCATTTTGTCTCGGAGGCTAGGTGAAGTCGGTTTAATTGGTATCGCACCAACTACGCCGTCGGCTTCCTTTGGCTATATGGTCCCATCTGCACAATTAAATGTTACAGATGCTTTACGAATTGATCGCTTTGTGGAAAAGCCCCAACCCACAGATGCCGTAGAGATAATTAAGCAAGGGGCTCTGTGGAACAGTGGTGTATTTGCTTTCAAATTAGGTTTTATCCTGAACTGGTTACGTAGCCACGGCTTCCCTACCCACTATGAAAAACTGCGCATCGGTTACAGTTCTCTGCCGAAGACCAGCTTTGATTATGAGGTTTTAGAAAAAATATCGAACATCGTTGCTGTTAAGTACGATGGCAGCTGGCAAGACCTGGGCACTTGGAATACTTTAACCACGAAGTTGGACCCAATCTCGGGTAATGGGCTCATGAGTCGCGACTCAGTGAATAGCCATATTATTAATGAACTCGATATACCCATAGTTACACTTGGTGTGTCGAATCTGGTAATAGCCGCTAGCTCCGACGGAATCCTTGTTGCTGACAAAGAAGCAAGCCCACGCTTGAAAGAATATACGATCGATCGACAGATGCGTCCAATGTTCGAAGAGAGGCGTTGGGGGTGGTATCGTGTTCTCGACTATACAAAATCCTTAGACGGTTACGAAATACTGACTAAGAAACTTCATTTACTGCCGGAAAAGAACTTGAGCTATCAGGTTCATGACATGCGGACAGAAGTGTGGACAATTACCAGTGGGAATGGTCTTTTCGCTTGCAATGACACTATCTATCCTGTCAAGTCCGGTGACGTCCTCCATATACCATGCGGCACTAAACATGGTTTAAATGCAATATCCGATTTAGAGCTGATCGAGGTTCAATCTGGAATCAATTTAGTCGAAGAAGATATTACAAGACTTTGCTTGACTTGGGTGGAAACTATAAATCGCTGTAGCTAACGCTTCTTCACTACCCCAACCTTCACTAAGCTGAGAAATATCGATGATATCTGTAGACTTCTCAGAAATCGAAGACATCCAGTTATCACTTAAAGGCGTGACACATGAGCTAATTCACGTCCTGTAACGTCACTGAAACCTCATCAACATAGGGCATATCGCAAAAAACACCCCCGCAAGGTTGGTAAATATTCTACCAAACCCTACGGGGGTTATTGTCCGTTAATATTATGCTTTATGCACTGTATCATCCCTAAAGTAATTAAAAAACCTGCCACTTCCCCTGGTTCTAGAACCAAATTGATGATACCCACTTCCGGCATGTCTATGATTGGCTTTATAGTAGATTCCTCTTAAAAAAGGGCACTTTGTATAATAGTTGATACCTTTGTAATGCTCGAATGGCTGTCAGGGCTGTTGTTATCGGTTCTTCATAATTCCATCCCTTTGCATAGATTCCTCGATAAGAAGGTTCAAACGACCCATTGCTGTTCTGGGAGCCAAGGAGATTTTTTATTCCCTTATCCAACACCACTTTAGGAGTATACCTTGCGTATCGCATTAACCCGGACAAGGCTAAACCCGTCTCGACAACTGAACCCCAACCCCCGTCGTTATTCTGAGCGTTTATAATAAATTCCAGACTTTTCTTTCTTGCCGCTAATATTTGGTACGCAGTGTTCCAACGTTCCCAACTAAACTTCCATTTACTGAACAATTCTATTGCTTGTGCCGTACTATAGACAGGGCCTTCAAACCAAGAAGACGGGAATGCTCCTTGGTCATCTTGCTGAGATAATATCCAATTTAGCCCACGCCAAATTCGCTCCTCTTGTGAGCGTGAACGCCGCCATAAAGCCTCAAGAGCGTGAATACTTACGTCGACACTTGAAATATAGACTGGAAACTCTGAGGAAATCTGGGGAGGTTCACCCTGAAAACTTGGAAATGTTCCCCAGCTTCCGTCGTCATTTTGCAATTGTCTCAGAAGGTTAATACCTAAACTATTTTCTACACCAACTTGATGCAAGCCAATTAATGCAACCGCCGTGTCGTCTAAGTCAGGGTGCGTAAATGGAGGAGTGCTTCCAAAACTACCATCCGCGTTCTGCCCCCGCTTAAGCCA
>JAUZPJ010000398.1 GCA_030706025.1 Bacillota bacterium
ACAGCCACTCCTCCCAAAATAAAACTTAACAGCAAATAAAACCAACCCATATGTTTTATTCTCCTCAATTTTCCTTCTTAAAACTTGGCCAAACGTTATTGCAAAGAGAGCACCTTAGCGGAATTTGCGTCAGCGAGCGCAGACGATAAAGCGTGAAGCACGACAACGGTTCACATGCAGAACTGCCCGGAGGTTCTGTCGTGTAGCTTTAGCGGCAAGTGAGCAGCAAATGCAGCGGGTGCGAACGTGCAATAACGTTTGGCCCTCACCCAATCTTTTGCGTGTTCTGACGATTTTCAAGAAGTTCCAACATGCAGTGAACAGCTTGCTCGGCCGTACGGCCACGTACAGCTTTAGCGGCTGCCCGACGCATCTTTTCCAAGTCTCTTGGATTGTTCAGTAAATTGACGATAATATTCTCCAATTCCTCTTCGTCTTTGGCAACCCTTCCCGCCCCAATCCTCTCAAGGTAGATCGCATTTTCCTCTTCTTGACCAGGTATTGGTTTAAAGATAACCATTGGCACCCGTTTCGTCAGAGCCTCTGAAACCGTTAAGCCACCAGATTTGGTAATGATAATATCCGAAACACTCATCAATTCCTCAACGTTTTTAACGAATCCAAAACATGCCACTGGATTTTGACTTTCTTCAATTAGGGGTTCCAAGGATTTATATAGTTTTTCATCCCGTCCACAAACAATGATACTTTGCACAGGATAATCCGCATCTGCCAGGATCTTGCTAACTGCTTTTGCCCCGCCTAAAACACCGTAGGCTCCACCCATCACTAAGACTGTCGGGCGGTCGAGCTCCAAATTTAGTTTTTTCAATACTACAGCTCTATCATAATCCAGTTCAAATTTAGGGCTTACAGGAATCCCTGTAATCCGAATCATGCGTGGATCGATCCCCCGGGCGATCAACCCTTTGCTGACTCCCTCACAACCTACTATATAAAGATCAACTCCAGGATGAATCCACTGACTATGTACCGCATAATCCGTGACAACAGTAACCAAAGGAACATTCAAAACCCCTTTTAATCTCTGTTGGGCCAAAACCCCGGCCACTGTGGGATACGTGCAAATTATAAGATCTGGCTGTAATTCCTGAATTAATTCAACAAACTCACGCCGCCCTAAACCATTCAAAAAACGTTGGAAAGCGGAATCGGGGGGAATCTTTGATGTACGATAGTAAAACTTACCCCATAGCTTTGGTGTGTGCTTGATAAGCTCAATATAGGTGTTTTTGATCACAGAGTTGAAGGTTTTATTTAGAAACGCTCCAAAATCTAAATGCGTAATTTTAACATTTGGATCCTTAGTACGCAATGCTTCAATGATTGCTTCAGCCGCGCGTACATGTCCAGCACCGAACGTCGCCGAAAAAATCAGCACATTCAATTGTTCCACGATGTAACCTCCCTCTATTAATCATAGGATCCATCAATAAAATAGACGAGTTTTCTTTCAATCTTTTTACTGATATTATAACGTGAATTTTCTGATTCACCAAATTATGGGGAATAACGTTAGTATTTCCTCATTAGTGGCTATTTATTAAGGGGTCTAAAAGATAATTACCCATGTGGGATAACCCTCAGCATTCGCGGGTAAGATAATTTTACAATTGGATTTTTTCTAAAAAGGAGAACGAGTTATGATCATTGTTGTACTGAGAACCCTTATTTTATACACGTTGGTCATCGTTGCCCTTCGTCTAATGGGTAAAAGGGAAATCGGGCAATTACAACCTTTCGAGCTCGTCGTAATACTCATGATTTCCGAGCTTGCTGCTGTACCTAGCGAGAATGTCGGCATACCACTCCTCAGCGGTATCATTCCTATCCTGGTTCTTCTCGCGGCAAGTTTAACCTTGGCCTGGATTTCCCTGAAGAGTCCGAAAGCTAGAGATATTATTTGCGGCAGGCCAAGTATCCTAATCGAGCGCGGTCAAATTATTGAAGAAGAAATGAAGAAAAATTGTTATAACCTCACTGACCTACTAGAAGAACTTCGCCTCAAAAATGTTCCAAACATAGCCGATGTTGAATTCGCCATATTAGAGAACAACGGACAATTAAGCGTTATTCCAAAAGCGACTAAACGTCCCGCAATTCCGGAAGATTTTAATATCGCGCCCAAGTATGAAGGCTTACCTCAAACAGTTATTATGGACGGTATGCTTCTTAAAAAGAACTTAGAGAAATCCGGTCAAACCTTACCCTGGCTGAAAAATGAGCTGAAGAAACAGAAAACCAAGATTGAAGACGTTCTTTTGGCAAGCCTCGATTCTTCCAACACACTTTACCTACAGGTAAAGCAATCAAGAAAACCAGAACTAAAGTGAGGTGAATCCGTTGCACACCCTTACGAAAATTTTTGTTATCGTCTTTATACTGGCTATAGGCTCATTTATATCTCATACGTATATTCAAACAACGACTCATAATTTAGTACTTCAACTTGAAACGATTGAGCAATTAATCTCGACTCAGAATTGGAAGGCCGCTGACATGGAATTAGGCAATGTCCAACAACGCTGGGATAACAACAAAACCTGGTGGACTGTTCTTCTGGACCATCAAGAAATTGACACTATCGACCTAAGCATGAAGCGATTAGAAAAATTTGTTGAAACACAAAGTACTTCACTCTCACAAGGGGAAGTGTCAGCCTTAAAACTTCTATATGATCATATTGCCGATTCGGATCAGCTCAATTTAAGA
>JAUZPJ010000399.1 GCA_030706025.1 Bacillota bacterium
GCTATTGTTGCCGATCAATTGCCAAAAGAAAGTAAAAACAAATTTGCTTACCTTACCGATAGTCATGTTAAGAACTTAGGCAGTGGAAGATACGAAGTTGACAGTTATGTTGATTGCCAAAACCATGAGGAACCCGTTAGGCGTATTCAATACACGATGATAGTGCATTGGAATGGTCAGAGATACGCATTAGACGATTTAACTTCCGAGGGAGTCATAAAACAATAAGCAAACTAATAGAGGAAGAAGACTTTGGCTAGAGGGTAAATACAATGAAGATGTCTTTATTACAAGTGCTTATTAACAAACAAAACCATAGTTCAAGGCTATTGTTGCCTTTAACTATGGTTTGTGATTTTAGTGGTATTCTCTCTGTATTTGGGAAGTAGTCATTATTGAGTTACGATGAGAAATGAGAAAGGAAATGTTCGACCTCTCCTTTTGGGGGATTTTGTTGTAGTTCGGAAGGAGTGCCTTCCGCTGCTATTTGTCCATTGAGGAGAATTAAAGCTCTATTTGTTAAATGAACGATGTCTTTAAAGTCATGGCTAACAAGGACAGTCGTAGTTTTGGTTGATTGGAAGATTTGAGCTAAATCTTTGCGCAATTCTTCTTTAGTAGGGGCATCCAAGGCTGAGAAGGGTTCGTCTAAAAAAAGAACGTCTGGCTCCATAGCGAAGGCACGTGCTAAGCTGACGCGCTGGGCTTCACCGCCGGAGAGTGAGCGTGCTGATTGCTTTGAAAGATGGGTTACCCCGAATTGTTCCAGCCAATAATCCACTCGCTCTTGTATGGTCTTTTTGGAGAGGCCCCGTATTTTCAAACCGCTGGCGACATTGTCAAATACGCTTGTATTTAACAAAAGAGCTTCTTGAAAAACAAGAGCAAGTTGACGACGAATTGAAAGGGGTACCTTCTTCGGGACTGATCGACCTTGAAAATAAAGTTGTCCGGAGCTTGGAGCTTTTAAAAAAGATAAGATCATTAAAAGACTGCTTTTGCCTGACCCGTTTGGTCCGATGAGTCCCACACATTCCCCTGGTGATACATGAAAATTAACATTTTGTAATAGAGTCCTATTCTGCTTAATCCAAGTAATTTCCCGGGCTTTGAGCATTATAGCCCTCCTTGCTGTTTCTGTTGGAGTAACGTTAAGCCTAATGTCGCACCGTAGGCAAGTAGACATAGAATGACACTTAAGGCTATGGCAATGTCAAAGTTCCCTTTAGAAACTTCAAGGACAGTTGCAGTTGTTAGAACCCGGGTTTGTCCTTTGATATTTCCACCGACCGCCATAGAAGCCCCGATCTCAGAAACAATGGCCCCAAAACCGGCAATGATTGCGGCAAGGAGGGAAAAACGAATCTCTTTAAGCAGCAGCCAAGTATATTGTATGCGAGTTGCCCCCAAGGCACGGATTTGGAGCCTTAGCTTAGGATCGGTTTGCTGGAGTGCAGCACAGGTTAAGGCAGCGATTATTGGAGAGGCTATAATGGCTTGAGCGATGATGATAGCTGTTGGGGTATATATAATGTTAAGAAAGCCAAACGGGCCAGAACGCCAAAGGAAAATTGAAACCCACAGTCCTACGACGACTGGGGGTAATCCCATTCCGGTATTTACAATGCTTAAGATTATCTTCCGCCCCGGAAAAGGTTTAAGTGCCAAAAGTGTACCAAAGGGTACTCCTATAAGTAGACTAATCAAAGTACCTGTTCCGGAAATTTTGAGGGTCAGGAGGGTAATGCTGATTACCTCAGGATCTCCGGTTATTAGTAGATGGATAGCCGCTTTTATTCCTTGCCAGATCATTTCCATACGGTCAGATTCCCCTCCTTTCCGAGCAATTTAAGAGAATTTATTTGGAGAGGTCCTCCATTTTTTTGCCAGCATCAGGGAAGAAAAGGGCTTCGCCATACTTATCTTTTCCAAAGGAGGCAATTAGATTCTTTTGGGTGTCCGAATTCGTCATAAAGTCAACAAATGCCTTTGCTCCATCAGCGTTAACTTTGGGGAACTTTTCGGGGTTAACTTGCATTACGTGATATATATTTAGAAGGGAAGCTTCTCCTTGGAGAAGAATATCTAATTTCAGATTCTTTTTGGTTGCGAGATAGGTTGCGCGGTCTGTTAAGGTGTATCCTTCTTTTTCAGAGGCCATCGTCAGTGTTTGCCCCATGCCCTGTCCGCTTTCAAGATACTTACTACCTGATGGTTTGATCTTGGTTGTAGCCCATAAAGCTTTTTCCATCTTATCCGTTCCAGAATCATCGCCGCGGGATACAAAAACAGCAGGACTAGCGTAGATTGCCTTTAAGGCATCTGTTGTAGTTTTGGTTGCTTTTACTTTGGCGGGGTCTGACGGTGGTCCTACCAGGATGAAATCGTTATGCATTACTAGCTGATAGTTGATTCCCGTTTTGTTATCGACTAATTTCTTTTCGGAAGCGGGTGCATGCACGAGTAAAACATCGGCTTCGCCTTTTTCTCCCATTGCCAGAGCAGCTCCTGTGCCTACGGCTATAGTTTTAACTTTGTAACCGGTTTTTTTCTCAAAGGCAGGAACAAGCACACCTAATAATCCGCTGTCTTGAGTACTGGTTGTGGTAGCCAGAATGAGGTTAGGATTTGCAGGTTTAGGTGTTTCGGTCGTTTGTGGTGCTGGGGTTGTTGTAGTTCCACAGCCGACGACGATCACCATGATGGCAACTAAAAGTAGGGCGAAACC
>JAUZPJ010000004.1 GCA_030706025.1 Bacillota bacterium
GAAGTCCATAATTGAAAAGAAGCGGCGAAAGCCGCTTCTTGAATTATTTGAGTAAAATATAGATTCCAAGAAAAAGTAAGTATATATTTCATGGATTTTGTATTTTTCGATTGAAACCTACCTTTTTTAATAAATTTAAAGCTGGCAAAAAGGAGAACGCCTTCTTTTGTGGAATTAATATAGTTTATATTACTGGACTCATTAGGATAATTAAAAGGTTTGGGGGATTGTCTGTGGCGAAGAGCAAGAGACGCCGCAAGTTAAATACAAAAGCGAATATGGGTATTATGTCTCTAAAAGAGACGATACGTAATGAAGTGATCGGTGTTTTTGTCTTAGGAATGGCATGTTTGGGAATGGTTACACTATACTCTGACAGAAGTGGCGTGGTTGGTGGACAAATTAGACATTTCTTAACAGTGTTAGCTGGGGGTGGACGGGTCTGTATACCTATAATGGTAGGCGGATGGGGTCTAATAATCATGAACAAACAGACACCTCGACTGGGATCAAAGTCAGTTGGGATTCTCTTACTTTGGTTTGTATTTCTCGGCATTCTCCACCTTCAGTTACCGGGTATTGAAGCATTTTCCCAGGATGACATGCTTAACGAAGGACTCCTAGGTCATGGCGGTGGATTATTTGGTGCGGGAATTGCAATTCTGTTGAAAACCACACTTGGAATTCCTGGAAGTTATGTTGTGTTAATTATGAGTGCACTTATCGGAGCTTTGCTGATTACAAATCGCTCGTTAATTCAGGGAATACAAGAAGTCAATCAGGTTGGGAAAGAATCAGGACAGTGGATGAAACACCAAATAATTGATTTTGTAGGAGTTTTGAAGGATTCAGAAGGGAACGAACCTTCTGATAAGGAATCCCCAGACCAAATGAAACTAAAAACCGATTCTAAAATGAACAAGAACAAGAGTAATCTTACTCGAAATAAATTGCCCCCTCTCGATCCTGATGTGGTAGAACGACCCCTCGTCATAAAAACGTTAGAAGATCAAAACGAACTCCCTACTGATGTTAATGCTGCAGACCTCCCACCTACAGGGCAGTTAGGTTTTGAGAAAATGAATGCTGGGATGAATTCAAATACGATTATTCCAAAGGGAAAAGTGACGAGTACTCCTATCTCTCGTCAGACCCGGCAGGATGGGAATTATCAACTTCCTCAAGTCACTTTGTTAAATAAATCGATGAAAATTAAAAATCCTAGACTTAATAAGGATTTAGCAGATAATGTGAGGATATTGGAAGAAACTTTGGGTAGTTTTGGTGTTAAAGTTAAAGTGACTCAAGTTACTCAAGGCCCCGCCATCACACGTTATGAAGCACAACCTGCCCCAGGAGTGAAAGTGAGTAAAATAACAAATCTCGCTGACGATATTGCTTTAAGTTTAGCCTCGGCTGATGTGCGGATAGAGGCGCCCATACCGGGAAAATCTGTCGTAGGGATCGAGGTGCCTAACAAAGAAGTCGCAATGGTACATTTTAGAGAAGTTCTAGAAACATCGGAATATCAGGGTACTTCAAGTAAACTAGCTCTGTGTTTAGGTAAAGACATTACAGGAACCCCAGTGATTGCTGATTTGACGAGAATGCCTCACCTTCTGATTGCAGGGGCCACTGGCTCAGGAAAATCGGTATGTATTAACACACTAATTCACAGTATATTGTTTAAAGCGCGTCCGGATGAAGTGAAGTTTTTATTGGTAGACCCTAAGATGGTTGAATTAGCCAACTATAATGGGATTCCACATTTGATTGCACCAGTAGTAACGGATTCTAGAAAGGCAGCAGGTGCCTTAAAATGGATCGTGACGGAAATGGAAACTCGTTATGAATTGTTCGCGTCTTCTGGTGTCAGGGATATCGTCCGTTACAACTTTCTTCGTTCACAAGATAAAACGGACGAGCATCCTTCATTACCGTATGTAGTGGTGATCATTGACGAGTTGGCTGATTTAATGATGGTTGCGCCCGGGGAGGTTGAGGATGCCATTTGTCGCTTGGCCCAAATGGCGAGGGCAGCAGGAATACACCTGATTGTAGCAACACAGCGCCCTTCAGTTGATGTTATTACTGGTTTGATTAAAGCAAACATTCCTTCCCGAATTGCCTTTGCGGTTTCATCTCAAACGGATTCTAGAACTATTTTAGATATGAACGGGGCTGAGAAACTACTAGGGCGCGGGGATATGCTCTATTATCCTATGGGTGCAAGTAAGCCTTTACGTGTTCAGGGGTGCTATTTAGGGGATAAGGAAGTTGAAAATGTCGTCGAGTATTTACAGCTTCAGGCGAAGCCTGAGTATCAAGAGATTCCCAACATGGATATTGGAAATACACAAAAAGAAGAGATGGAAGATGAACTCTTCTATCAGGCGGCACAACTTTTTATTGAGAACGGAACAGCTTCAGTCTCTCTTATACAGCGCCGCTTGCGCATCGGATATACTCGTGCAGCCCGCTTGATGGATTTTCTCGAGGAGAAAGGGGTAGTTGGAGCATACGAAGGCTCTAAACCTCGTGAAGTTTTAATGACAAGAGGACAATTTGAACTTAAGTATGGTCATTGGACTGATGAGGTTGCGCATTAGTTGCATAATCCTGCGGTTAGATTTATGATAAGAAGTAAAGAATATGCCCTAGTTGGAAGGAATTACTTAAGCAATGATTAAGGAAATTAAGGTAGAAGAACTCAAATCTCTAGACCATCCAATTCTTGTCGATGTACGCTCGGAAGGGGAGTTTGCTGAAGCGACGATACCAGGTTCTGTCAATCTTCCACTTTTAGATAATGAAGAACGTGCTGAAGTTGGCACAACATATACACAATCTTCTCCCAATTTGGCTCGTGAACAGGGTTTGCGCATTATTAGTCCGAAACTTCCGGACTTGGTCAAAAAGGTGGAGCAACTTTCAAAAGAAGGCCCGCTAGTTCTTTTTTGTTGGAGAGGCGGGATGCGAAGCAAGTCTCTAGCTTCAGTAGCGGAATTAATGGGTATTCCCGTTTACCGGTTACAGGGAGGGTATAAAGCTTATCGCAATCAAGTGGTTGACTTCTTTAAAAATAGGCTTCCCTTTCAGGTTGTTGTGCTTCGCGGAAATACGGGCGTTGGAAAGACTGAACTTTTAGGACATTTACGTGCTAATGGATATCCCGCAATTGATTTAGAGAAACTTGCTAATAATCGAGGGTCAGTATTTGGCGCCATGGGCCTAGGTGATCCACCGTCCCAGAAAAAGTTTGAAGGACTATTATATGAGGAGCTTGAATCGTTAAGTGAATTTCCTTATATTATTGTCGAGTGTGAGAGTAAACGAATTGGAAGAGTAATGTTACCGACTAGTTTTTTCGAAGCAATGCAAGAAGGTACTCAGATCCTTCTTTATGACTCTTTGGAAAATAGAGTTCAACGTCTGTTGAAAGAATATACGGCTGTGCCCAATGCACTTCAGGAAATTGAGGTTGCCTTATTGAGATTGATTAAAACTTTGGGGCATATTAAAGTTGGTGAATTACAATCCCTATTGCAAACCGGCCAGTTAGACCTGTTTACAAAGCGTCTACTTGTAGAGTACTACGATAAATTATATTCTTATCCCAACGAACCGACTTCTGGATACACCTTTTATTTGAATCATGAAGAGCCTATGAAGGCTCTAAGGGAGTTGGCGTTCTATCTCGATGAAAATGTGGCTAAACAGAGCATAGAAACAGCGATAACTGGAGTATGAGATTCATCAAGTAACCACTTTAATGGGAGCTGTGGCTACACCCCTTGGAATGCTAGTGCCGTAAAAAATTAGGTGTGGTTGTTGACTTTTTAGGAGATACTTTATTTATTACACATTGCCAACCTTTTAAATTATTGAACACCTTGATGTTTTTTATTTACGATTGTTTCTTAAGAGTTTTTAATTTTATTATTTAAGATCCGTTATGAGTTTTCATCCTTTGATTGGGTTTATAAGTAAGTATAAGGGGGTCGTTACAATGGCAGGAGAAGGGCAAATGCTCCGGGCCGCACGTGAAGAAAAACAATGGAGCTTAGCGTATACTGAAGAAATAACGAAGATTCGCGTTCGCTATATTCAGGCCCTAGAGGCGGAAGAGTACAGAATACTTCCTGGAACAACTTATGCTAAGGGGTATTTGCGAACTTATTCTAAGCATTTGGGCTTAAATCCGGATGAAATAATTGCACTCTATAATCCTTCGTCAAAACCGGAGACTGGAACACTTCAAATACCTCAAAAACCAATGATGAAATCCCTTCCATTGTGGGTTAGACCTGTGAAAGTGGGGATTATGGCGGCAGTGGCAATTGGGTTAGTTTTTGGGATCTCACATTGGACCAAACCCGGTGAAAAGATTGCGGAAACACCTTATACTGCTCCCTTGCCAAGCGCACCTAAAACAGAGGCGTCTACACCCGGAACGAGTGCTTCAGCCCCAAGTGTTCCTGCTTCACAAAGTTCTCCCCCAAATGTTGTAGCGGCTACTCAAGATGGCATAGCTGCACAACTTGTTTTCAATCAACCCTGTTGGATTGTAGTTCAGGTTGACGGTAAGCCTTCGTTTCAGGGAACGTTTGCATCAGGAACTACTAAACAGGTTAAAGGAGCAAGTAAAATAGAACTTGTCACGGTTGGAAATGCTGGAGGTATTTCTGTCACATTGAATGGCAAAGCTTTGCCAGCCTTAGGGAAATCAGGAGAAGTACTACACAATGTTGTCTTAACTCCAGACATGTTGAAATCACTATAAGCGAAAAGGAGCGTTTGTTTTGGCTAAAGATTCTTCATTTGATATTGTTTCTAAGGTAGATATGCCTGAGGTAACAAATGCAGTTCAGCAGGCCCAGAAAGAGCTCGTGCAACGATTCGACTTCAAGAACAGTAAATCATCGATTAAGCTTGAAGAGGATAAGATTGTTCTCATTTCAGATGATGATTTTAAGTTAACTAATGTTGTAGACATTCTAGAGAGTAAATTGGTCAAGAGAGGTATTTCCTTGCGAGCTTTGGAATACGGGAAGTCTCAAGCAGCTGCAGGGGACACTGTTCGCCAAGAGGTAAAGTTAGTACAGGGGATTGTGCAGGAAAAGTCAAAGCTAATTAACAAGGTGCTTAAGGAGAGTAAATTAAAAGTGTCTAGTTCAATACAGGGCGACGAGATCCGAGTGACTGGTAAGAATAAAGATGACTTGCAAGCAGCCATTGCCTTATTGCGAAAAGAGGATTTTGGCATCGAACTACAGTTTATCAACTTTCGATAAAAGAGGGGTTGCCCCTCTTTTATCTTTTATCTAAATGAAGAGCGTGGGTCATAGCAGAAAGGTGAGAATATGCGCATACGGAACTTTTTACCAATGAATCGAATGGAAATGGAGGCTATTGGATGGGATGAACTGGATTTTCTCTTAATCACAGGGGATGCCTACGTGGATCATCCCAGTTTCGGGATTGCTATAATTGCACGTATTTTGGAAAAGAGTGGTTTCCATGTGGGGATTTTGGCCCAGCCTGACTGGAAAAGTCTCCAAGAATTTCGATTGATGGGGAAACCCCGCTTGGCTTGTTTAATTACTGGGGGCAATATCGATTCAATGGTTAATCATTATACGGCTGCTAAAAAGAAACGGCATAAGGATGCATATTCTCCTGGGGGAAAGTCGGGGCTTCGTCCAGATCGAACAACCGTTGTTTATTCAAATCGGGTGAGAGAAGCGCTTCCCGGTGTTCCTGTCATTATAGGGGGAATTGAGGCTTCTTTAAGACGTTTTGCGCATTATGACTATTGGAGTAATGAAGTTAGACGATCCATTCTATTGGATAGTCAAGCAGATTTATTAGTCTTTGGGATGGGTGAAAAATCGATTGTGGAGGTCGCCGAACGTTTAAATAATGGGGAGAAAATAGATCAGATAACGGATGTGAGGGGAACGATGGTACCTTTGTCTGGGAATATTGTGCCGCAAGATACCTTAGTTCTTCCAACTTTCAATGATGTCGTATCTGATAAAAGAAAATATGCTGAAGCTTTTTGGGTGCAATATAATCAACAGGACCCTTTTCGAGGGAAACCAATGTATCAATCCCATGGTCGCAAAGGGGTTCTACAAAACCAGCCTTCGCTTCCCTTGACCCAAGCTGAAATGGATGCCGTCTATGCCCTACCTTTTATGGGAACGTATCATCCGTCTTATGAAAATCAAGGAGGAGTCCCAGCAATTGAAGAAGTCGAGTTTAGCTTAACCAGTGTCAGAGGATGTTATGGTTCATGCTCTTTTTGTGCATTGACATTTCATCAGGGACGTATCGTTCAGGGACGAAGTGCCGAATCAATTCTTCGGGAAGCTGAACAGATGACCTGGAAATCCCGTTTTAAAGGATATATCCATGATGTGGGTGGACCGACCGCTAACTTTCGCCGCCCTGCTTGTAAAGCTCAATTAACTAGGGGAGCTTGTTCACATCGGCAATGCCTGTTTCCGGAACCATGTGATAAGTTAGAGAATGATCACGAGGAATATTTAGACCTCTTGCGCCGTCTTCGTGGTTTACCTAAGGTAAAGAAGGTGTTTGTCCGTTCCGGTATTCGTTATGACGCAGTCTTAGCCGATCGGAATTCGAGATTTGTTCGTGAACTTTGTGAACATCATGTCAGCGGACAATTAAAAGTCGCACCAGAGCATGTGAGTGATGAAGTTCTGCGCCGTATGGGAAAGCCCGGAAAGGCAGTGTATGAGAAATTTGTAAAATTGTTTCATGCGGCAAACGAAGAACTTGGGAAAAAGCAATACCTTGTCCCCTATTTGATGTCTTCTCATCCGGGAAGTACCATAAAAGAGGCTGTAGAATTAGCCGAATATGTTCGCGACATGGGTGTCAATCCGGAACAGGTCCAGGATTTTATCCCCACACCGGGAACCCTCTCGACTTGTATGTATTATACTGGATTAGATCCCCATACAATGGAACCAGTTTATATTCCGCGAAGTCTGCATGAAAAGGCTATGCAGAGGGCTTTGATTCAGTATCGGAATCCTAAAAACTATAGATTGGTTTTAGAAGCATTACACTTAGCCCATCGTGAAGATTTGATTGGGTTCGGTTCTAAATGTCTCATTCGACCCCAAAAGTCTTTTCGGGCGGAGCTGCAAGAAGAAAGTAAGCAAGGCAAAGGACGCCCTAGACGCTCGGGCATGAAGAGCAAGGGTTCAATGAATAAACCGTCTAATCGTATAAGTGATCCAAGGAGTCCGGAAAAATCGAGCAAAGGTGCGCCGAGTAAAGTGGGGCGATTCGTTGATACACGAAGCAAAGAGACGAAAATTGATGGTGTTCATCGTCCCAACGTGCATAAAACAGAAAAGCGGCGCAAGTAGGTATATACCTACTTGCACCACTTTTTAAGTCCAGTCTCCAAATTCATCGATTAGTGTTTCTTCCACCTCTTCAAGGATAACATGTCCTATTTCTTTAAGGTGTCCATCGTTTGACCATTCGATAAAATCTTCGTAGGTTAATTGTGGTTGCTCATAGTAAAATTTATGAAAAGAGAACCATGTTCCATCTGTATGCGTCTCTGGCTCGTAATTTAAGAGGTAGTATTCGTCGTCTTCAAGTGTACTCCGAAAGAAAATGGCCTGACCGGGTACAATCAGAACAACATGGGCATCTGCATATTCTCGGTTTGAAAATTGAAGAGTAAACGCCTGTAAAAGGGACTGGTTGCTTGTCAGTTTAAATGGGTCCATCGACGAAGGCGCCTGGTGAGTTTCCCAGGTATATACAGCTTCCGTTGAAAGAGATTCTTCCATCTGTTCTGCAATAACTTCAAGACGGCGCGAAACAATTGAGGGTAGAGTATATTCAGTGCAGTTAGTGGAACGACAGTTATAAACAGGGACTTTATCAATATATCCGACGCCATGGTTTAAATCAATAGGAATAGTTCGCGTTGTCAAATAACCAATATCGCCACATCCACACGTATCAATAGGTTCTATGGTCTGATCAAACACTTATGTCACCTCACTAAAATATAGTTAGGAATTAATTCGACAAAGATTTTATTAATTCCTTGTAGCCTCACTTACTATTTGTTGCCATTTAACATTTACTTTACACTGAGTGATTGGCTTTCGAGACTTTTTAGATTAATATTTTTGACCTTGTGGAAGTGTTGGTTTATACTAGAAAAGGTAAACCAATGATATGAGGTGTAGTATTGACAAAGAGAGTTGCTGTAGTCACACTGGGATGTCCTAAGAACCAAGTAGACAGTGAAGTAATGGCGGGATTGCTTGCCCAAGATTATATTCTTACCATAAATCCCGAAGATGCAAATATTATAGTAGTAAATACCTGTACGTTTATTCAATCGGCAAAGGAAGAAGCGATTGACACTATTTTTGAAATGGCAAAATTTAAGGAAGTGGGTACTTGTCAAACCCTAATTGCCACAGGGTGTTTAGCGCAACGATACGGGGCCGAATTAATGCAAGAAATACCCGAATTAGATGGCGTACTTGGAACGGGTAATATAAATGAAGTCACTGAAATTATCCAAGCAGCTGAAAGTAAGCGAACTACCCTTATCAAACCCGGTGTACCAGATTTTCTTCATGACGAACTAATGCCTCGTAAGCGATCCACACCTAACTATCTAGCTTATGTTAAAGTTGCTGAGGGCTGCGATAACTACTGTACTTATTGTGTCATTCCGTATGTGCGCGGACATTTTAGGAGTCGCTCAGAGGAATCCGTTTTGCGCGAAGTTCAAGAAATGGCTAATCAAGGGGTTAAGGAAATCATGATTATGGCTCAAGATACCACGCGCTTTGGTTTTGACTCTGAGGGCGAACTCCGTCTCCCCCAGCTGATTCATAAGCTGGCCCTTATTAAGGGAATTGAATGGATTCGGTTAATGTATTGTTACCCCGAGCGTTTTACTGACGAATTGATTGAAACTATGCGTCAGGAACCTAAAGTATGTAGGTATATCGATTTACCTTTGCAACATGCTGATAATAAAATCCTTAAAGAAATGAATCGAAGGGGCACAATAGAGCAAGCGGAAGTGCTTATTGGAAAATTACGCGGCGCTATGCCGGATATTACTCTACGAACGACCATGATCACGGGTTTTCCTGGGGAAACTGAAGAAGAATTTCAAACAATGGTTGATTTTGTTCAACGCGTCAAGTTTGATCGGTTAGGGGTATTTGCGTACTCCCAAGAGGAAAATACGCCTGCTGGACAAAGAGAGGATCAAGTTCCGCTAGAAATAAGGGAACAGCGCAGAGAACGTATTATGCAGATCCAACAGGATATTTCTTTGTCAAGGCTACAAAGATGGGTCGGACGTATTGTAACAGTGCTGTTGGAACAGGAACTACCGGACGGCCGTTGGATGGGTCGAACCGAAGGGGACGCTCCCGAAATTGATGGTCAGGTCTATATCACAAATGGTAATACTTCACTTCATGTAGGCGACATGGTCAAAGTTCACATCCTTGAGGCTGATAGCTACGATTTAATAGGAGAGGTTGTTTCGTGAATTTACCTAATCGTTTAACGTTAGCACGGATCATTTTAATACCAGTGTTTATGGCCTTTTTACTGCTGCAAGTCCCCAAAGGTCATACGCTTTTTCCCCATCAAGACGTCGTGGCTGCAATAATCTTTATATTAGCCTCCGCTACAGATGGCCTAGACGGATACATTGCACGTAAACGTCATCAAGTAACAAACTTAGGTAAATTTATGGATCCTTTAGCTGACAAACTATTGGTCTCGGCAGCACTAATTTCATTGGTCGAACTTGGAGAAGTGAACGCGTGGGTTGCATGGGTCATCCTAGCTCGAGAGTTTGCAGTGACAGGACTTCGAGCGATAGCTGCTGTGGACAGGGTCGTAATTAGTGCGAGTAAACTAGGGAAGCTTAAGACTATTACCCAAGTAGTTGCGATTTCTGCGATATTACTTCATGATTGGCCCCTTTCGCTGATAGGAATACACATAGGTCAGCCTCTTTTATACCTTGCGTTAGTTTTTACAGTTATTTCTGGTTTGGACTATTTGGTTAAGGCTCGTAAGTTATTGCACAAATAGGTTATGTTTTTCGATTAATTTTAAGGAGTGTAAGCTTATAATTAGTGAGTTGAACTTAATAAGAAACGGTCTCTTAAATTTCAAAGGGGACGGATTTTGTGTATAAGATGATACAAGATCCGTTCCTCTTTTTTGTTGATGGGTAAAACTTACATTTATTTGTTGATATACTGCGTGCTATAATGTCGATATAGCAAAAGTACGGTAGATGGAGGAATACACACAATGACGAGACAACGAATTTTGTTAATTAGCTTCGTTGGTATTTTAATATTTGGTCTGTTATTGGGGGGTACATTTGTTTATCAAAAAAAGTGGGTTGACGTTTCGATCTTGCGTCAAAGTCAACAAATTCCTGGTGTGATATCAGCGAAGACTGTGGAAAACAATGGTCAAAAAGAGATGCTCGTGACGACTAGCCATTTGTCGAATCTCCGCACAACAAGTCAGGCACTTGAAAAATTAGCTGGTAATTTGCCCATTCGTTACCTCGATCGAACGAATGATGGCCTAGATAAACTATATGGACAGATGCAGTTTGCCTTACAAGAAGGGATCAGCCGTGGGAATTTTACGGAGATGGAACTAACCGTAAAAAAGCAAGCTGCTGAGGCAGGGGTACAGCTCATACTTGAAATGGATAGTGATGCAATTTATGTTGTTATGAATCAAGGGGACGCACAATTGATCGAGGTTATCGAGCGTCATGGACAAGAGAAGTTTTTACCAAGTGAAAAAGAGTAAGTTATAACGAGAGGAAGAGGAGAATGAAACGAGATATTTTGCTAGGCTTTGGGGTCGGGATCTTCGCCTTTTTGCTGGTAGAAGGATACAATGTGTTTCCCATGGCATTACTCTTGGTGGGGACTTGGTTTATTTGGACATTTGTTATACAGCGACAGGTTCTGAAAAATGGAAATGGTGTAGCGATATCTACCACAGCGATTGATTTTGAGGACATCGGGGGACAGAGTGTTGCTAAAAAAGAACTTCAGGAGGCTCTGGATTTTCTGCTATACTCTGATCAAATGAAAGCTTTGGGAATTCGGCCGCTAAAGGGAATCTTATTATCTGGACCTACGGGCACGGGTAAAACATTATTAGCCAAGGCAGCGGCCAAATATACTAATTCTGCGTTTCTTTCGGTGTCCGGAAGTGAATTTGTAGAAATGTATGCGGGTGTGGGTGCGGAACGTGTACGAGGATTATTTCGAAGAGCACGTGAAATGGTTCGTAAAGAAAAGAAGAATAGTGCCATTATCTTTATTGATGAAATGGATATTTTAGGTGCTAAGCGAGGTAGTAATGTATCCCATCATGAGTATGATCAAACGCTCAATCAGCTATTAGTTGAAATGGACGGCTTAAAGGCAGATCAAGGTATCCATATTTTAGTGATGGCCGCAACGAACCGTCCAGAAGCCTTAGATGCTGCTATACTTAGACCTGGTCGCTTTGATCGGCAGGTAAAAGTCGATCTGCCGGATAAAGAAGGCAGAGTGGCGATTCTGAAAATTCATACTAAAAATAAGCCATTAGCTAAAGATGTAGATTTGGAAGAAATTGCCCATGAAACGTTTGGTTTCTCAGGTGCTCATTTAGAAAGTGTGACAAATGAAGCAGCAATTTTCGCTTTGCGTGAGAAACAGAGGGAGATCACGGAGCGTCATTTACATGAAGCCGTTGAAAAAGTTATGTTGGGCGAAAAGCTTGATCGAAAACCCACGTCGGAAGAATTGCGGCGGGTGGCGATTCATGAGAGTGGACATGCTATGTTGGCCGAAACAGTTCGTCCAAATTCCGTTTCTCAGATTTCTATCCGTTCACGCGGAAACGCTTTGGGATATGTTCGTCATTACCCTAAAGATGACTTATATCTTTACACTCAAAAAATGCTCGAAGACCAGATTATGGTGGCTTTAGCGGGAGCACTTGCGGAAGAACAGATTCTAGGTACGCGGAGTACCGGTGCCATGGCTGATTATGAGCAAGCGTTGAACCTAGTTGAAAAGATACTCAGTGCCGGAATGTCTTCCCTGGGGATTACGGATGTATCTCTTCTGAATCCTGAACAACGACAACCCGTTACGAAACAAATTTTAGCAGAGCTCGAAAAGCGAACCATGCGGATTATTGAAGAGAACAAAGATGCCTTATTGCGTATTAGTGAAATTCTTGGAGTCGAAGAAAGTTTGAGTGGTGAGAACCTGAGGATGTATTTGAATAGCGTAGCTTAATGGGACCCTATAGGGGTCCTTTTTTTGTTGTTCCTAATTATATTTTCCATTTGCGGAAGGATAATATTAGTTGGATGAGAAATAACTAAGTAGGGTCTAAAGTTTTGACATTTGCGTTGATAATAGGAGAGTGATAAACTGTATGAAGGCTGAAATTGTGGCAACTGGCACTGAGTTATTACTTGGAGAAACCCTTAATACGAGTGCTCACTACTTGACAGGAAAAATGTCTTCTTTGGGCATTGAAGTAGACTATCATACGACTGTTGGTGACAATCCCGAACGTTTAGAGCAAGTTTTACGGCAGGCGATCGGACGGTCTGATCTTCTTATCACAACAGGAGGCTTAGGTCCGACGGCAGATGATTTGACGAAGGAACTTGTGGCTAAAGTCTTGGATTTAAAGATGGTGTTAGACGCTTCGAGCTTGGACCAAATCAAACAATTCTTCGCTCGCCGAAAAGCCCCTATGCCTTCGAGTAATGAGAAACAAGCTTATTTTCCCGAAGGCTCAAAAATATTGCCCAATCCTATTGGAACCGCCCCTGGAGCGATCATTGAAACGAAGGGTAAGACCGTAATTATCTTACCGGGTCCTCCCTTTGAAATGAGGCCCATGTTCGATAACTTTGTTTGGCCAGAATTGCAACGGATCCTTGGGCCGCAGGCCGAGAGGATGACCGAACGGGTCCTGAAGGTTTTTGGTATGGGAGAATCTGCAATTGAAGAAGTGCTCGGAGAACTGATGAGTCTTCCGAACTTGACGATAGCCTTGCTGGCTAAGCGTGCTGAGATGCATATTCGCTTAGTGGCTAGGAGTACGGAAACTAAGATTGGGGAAGCTAAAGAATCCTTAAATTGGGCAGAGGAAGAAATTCGACGACGTTTAGGAGACAAAGTATTTGGTTGTGATCAGGATACTATGATAGGAATTGTAGGTAAAACTTTAATTAACAAGCATTTGACCATTTCAACGGCAGAGTCATGTACAGGGGGGTTGCTGGGGGCAGCTCTCACTCAGGAACCAGGCAGTTCGGATTTTTATCTAGGTGGGGTCGTGAGTTACTCAAATTCCTTAAAACAAGGGCTGCTTGGGGTAAAAGAGGAAACCCTTAAAGCGTATGGAGCGGTGAGTAAAGAGGTTGCGATAGAGATGGCAGAAGGAATTCGTTCAAAAACGGGGTCGATCTTCGCTATTTCGACCACGGGGATTGCCGGACCTGGTGGTGGTAGTGATGAAAAACCGGTAGGTCTTGTTTTTATTGGCTTTGCGACACCTAAGGGGGTTCATTCGGAAAAATTTCAGTTTTATGGAGAACGAGAATCAGTTCGCCAGTTAACCGTGCAAGCAGCCCTAAATAGGGTACGACAGCATATATTAAATAGTGAAGGGAGACAACAAACCGGTGATGGTTGAACGTTTACAAACTTTTGGAGATATTCAGTTAAGTAAACAGGTGTTGCAAGCGTTGTCTGAGATGGGCTTTGAGGAGCCTTCTCCAATTCAAAACGCGGCAATACCTGTTGCACTTGATGGAAATGATATTATTGGTCAAGCTCAGACTGGGACTGGCAAAACTGCTGCTTTTGGAATTCCTATTACTGAAAGGGTAAACTCAAAATTCCAAGCAGTTCAAGCGCTGATAGTAACACCAACTCGTGAACTCGCAATACAAGTTGCCGAGGAAATTGCGAAAATCGGAAGATATAAGCATGTAAAACCGCTGCCGATTTATGGGGGACAGCCCATAGATCGTCAGATTCGTGCCTTGCGAATGGGATATCAGGTGGTTGTTGGAACGCCTGGTCGATTGTTAGATCACTTAAACCGAGGTACGCTTCGTCTACAACATGTAAAGATGGTGGTACTTGACGAAGCTGACGAAATGTTAGATATGGGTTTCATTGACGATATAGAGGGCCTATTGAAGGAAGTCCCCTCTGAACGGCAAGTTATGCTCTTTTCAGCAACGATGCCGCCAGGAATACGTAAATTAGCTCAAACATATATGAACAGCCCTCGTTCAGTATCGGTTAGCAGAGATGACTTGACGGTTCCGATGATTGATCAGATATTTTATGAGGCTAGGGAAAGCATCAAAGTTGACGCCTTGTGTCGAATTATTGATATGGAGGACATTGGACAGGGTATAATTTTTTGCCGAACGAAACGTGGGGTGGATGAGCTTGTAGTGGCTCTTGAGGCTCGAGGATATTTCGCGGACGCCCTGCATGGGGACTTGAGTCAACTACAGCGGGATCGAGTAATGAAACGTTTTAGAGATGGAAAGTCGGAATTATTAGTAGCAACAGATGTAGCTGCTCGAGGCTTGGATATTAATAATGTAACCCATGTCATTAACTTTGATATTCCGCAAGATCCGGTTTCTTATGTACATCGAATTGGACGGACTGGGCGAGTCGGTCGCAAGGGTCAAGCTATAACACTGATTTCACCCAAAGAATACCGACAACTCCGATTAATTGAAAACCTGATTAGGACGAGAATTCGTCGAAAAGAACTTCCTTCTTTAGCGGATATAAGTGAACGTCAGGCTGAGAATCTTAAGAATCAACTCGTCAAGTTGATTCAAGGCGATCGTTTGGGAAATTATCGCGCGATTGTCGGAGAGTTGCTCGAGGAATATGATTCCACTGATGTAGCGGCTGCTGCCTTAAAGTTTGCAGTTGAGGGAGCAAGTGCTGAAGAACGTATGGATGACCTAGAACAAGAACTTCATTTTGGAAACACTGGAGCGGCTACTGGCATGGTGCGCTTTTTCATGAATATTGGCAGAGTACAACAAATCAGACCTCAGGATATTATTCGTTGGATTGCTGACGAAAGTGGAATTTCTGGAAACATTATTGGAATGATCAATATCTATGATAAGTTTACATTTGTAGAGGTTCCTGAAGAATATGCTTCGAGGGTTTTGAGCTGCATGCACCAGAATATGATTAAAGGACGCAGGGTGAGTGTTGAACCAGCTAAAGCTCGAGATAATAATTAATAATTATTAGTAACTAGAAAGGTCTTAGAAATAGCTGGCCCACTATGGGCGAGCTATTTTTATTCCAAGAGCCTAATGAAATTGTAGTATAATTTGTTATATTGTCGTTTAAAACATAAACAAATTGACAAGTATCGTCGTCAACATCTATAATGAGACCGAACAGATGTTTTGCCAAAACGCGAAAATGTATTGCGTTTAGATGAGGAGGATAATTGGTATGGCCGAGACGAATAAGCTAAAAGCACTTGATGTTGCACTTGCTCAGATTGAAAAACAGTTTGGCAAAGGTTCAATTATGAAACTTGGGGAATCCTCGGCAGGAATGGTGATTGACGTCATTCCGACTGGTTCTTTGGCGATAGACCTTGCCCTGGGGGTTGGAGGGGTACCGCGTGGGCGGATAATTGAAATTTATGGTCCTGAGTCTTCTGGTAAAACAACTGTTGCACTGCATATCATTGCTGAAGCTCAAAAACTAGGTGGGGTGGCGGCTTTTATTGATGCAGAGCATGCTCTAGATCCTGTATATGCCAAGGCCTTAGGAGTTAATATCGATGACTTGCTAGTCGCTCAACCGGATACAGGTGAACAGGGGCTAGAAATCTGTGAAGCACTTGTGCGGAGTGCTGCTGTGGATGTTGTGGTGCTTGACTCTGTAGCTGCGTTGGTACCTCGTGCAGAGATTGAAGGAGAAATGGGCGATAATCATGTTGGTTTGCATGCTCGTCTCATGTCCCAAGCTTTACGTAAATTGACTGGCTCTATTAGCAAGAGTAACACATGTGTTGTTTTTATCAATCAAATTCGTGAGAAGATTGGTGTTATGTTTGGTAGTCCGGAGACAACCACGGGCGGACGTGCGCTTAAGTTTTACGCTTCGGTTCGAATTGATATACGCAGGCAAGAAGCCATAAAACAGGGCCAAGATGTTGTAGGAAACAAAACTCGTGTTAAAGTCGTTAAGAATAAAGTCGCTCCTCCCTTCAAACAGGCCGATTTTGACATCATGTATGGGGAAGGTATTTCTCGTGAAGGAAGTATTGTCGATATCGGTACCGAAATGGAGATTATAACAAAGGCTGGGGCCTGGTACTCTTATAATGGGGAACGGTTAGGTCAGGGCCGCGAAAATGTTAAAGAATATCTCAAACAACATCCAGATATTGCTGATGTTCTTGAGCAACAAATTCGCTCAAACATGAATGAAGTAGCAACTATAAACGAAGTATCAGAGGATAGTTCACTTGACGAACTTTAAATCTTCGAGAAGTGTATGGGAAGTCGCCGTGGATTGTTTATCCCGCCGCGCCCTGACGCATTATGAATTAGAAACCCGGCTTAAAGAAAAAGGTTTTGAGAGCTCGGACATTGATAGGGTACTGATAAGGTTAGAAGAACTAGGTTACCTTAATGACCAGGAATTAGCTTTAATGTATTCCAAAAGCCGCCTTAAGCGTTATTCGAAGCGAAGAGTTCTCCATGATTTGAAGAATCGGGGGTTAGCACCTCAATTGATTGAGCAAGCGATAGGGGAAACGTACTCAAGTGATGAAGAATTTCGTCAATGCTTATCTCTTGCCAAAAGTTGGTGGGAACAAGGGAGTAAGCATTTGGAACGAAAAAATATGGAAACAACAAAAACAAGTAGGTTTGTTCCACGTGAATTATGGCTCCAACAGAAGGTTGCTCGGAGGCTGGTTCAAAGAGGGTATCCATCAGATATGGTACGATCAGCTCTTTATGAGATTCAAGGTAATAATGGTTAGAGAGGAGTAGGTCTAATGTATAGAACTACTCCGTTTAGGACAAGCTTGACATTGCTTGCGAATGATATTAAAATCTTAACAGAGGCCTGTCTCTGTTAAGATTTAACCTTTAATGGTTTTCTTATAGATTTCGTTGTAGTCAACTATATAATATAAGCGAATTTTGACTATCGAGAGTTGTAGGAAACGGGAAAAACTCCCGTCTAAGAGGTTATGTGCTTAATGAGACTGGTTTTGGGAAACCAGTTTTTTTTATCTTAAAAAAATAGAAACTAAATTTTTCAAACAAGGAGGTGTAAACAAACGTATGCTTGAACTAGTTATTACTGGGTTAGTGGCCATTTTAGTAGGCTTAGGTCTGGGTACATTAATAGGTTGGATTTTTCGTAAGAATACTGCTGAAAAGACGATTGGATCTGCTGAAGAAGAGGCAGTACGTATTGTTCAAAATGCCCATTCGGCGGCTGAAAGTAAAAAGAGAGAGTCTGTCGTTGCAGCTAAAGAAGAAGTTATGCATATTCGCAATGAAGTAGAAAAGGAAACTCGCGAACGGCGTAACGAATTACAACGGCTTGAACGACGCTTGCTCCAAAAAGAAGAGAGTTTAGATCGTAAAATTGAGTCGCTTGAACGCAAAGAGGAAAATATTCACAGCAAGGAAAGCGAGTTAGAACAGCAAAAAGAGGAATTAAACCAGCTCGTAGGTAAAGAACAGGCTGAATTAGAACGATTGTCTGGTATGACTTCGGAAGAGGCTAAGCAGCTACTTCTGAAACGAGTTGAAGAAGAAGTTCGTTACGAGTCGGCGATCATGATTAAGGAAATTGAGACCCGCGCGAAGGAAGAAGCAGAGAAACGGGCCAAAAATATTATTGCCTTAGCCATACAACGCTGCGCTGCAGATCATGTGGCTGAGACAACGGTATCAGTTGTGGCGTTACCAAGTGATGAAATGAAAGGCCGAATTATAGGTCGTGAGGGACGAAATATTCGCACTTTAGAGACCCTGACTGGTATTGATCTTATTATTGATGATACTCCCGAAGCGGTTATTTTATCCGGGTTTGATCCGATCCGTCGAGAAATTGCTCGTATAGCATTGGAAAAACTCATTGCAGACGGCCGTATTCATCCAGCTCGTATTGAAGAAATGGTTGAAAAGTCTCAAAAAGAAGTTGACCAGAAAATTCGTGAGGAAGGTGAACAGGCAACTTTTGAGACCGGAGTTCATGGGTTGCATCCGGAATTAATTCGTATGCTTGGACGGCTCAAATTCCGCACAAGTTATGGTCAAAATGTCTTAAAACACTCAACAGAAGTATCCCATCTTGCTGGATTAATGGCGGCCGAATTAGGTGTAGATATTCAACTCGCTAAGAGAGCGGGATTGTTGCATGATATCGGTAAGGCGGTTGACCATGATATGGAAGGGACCCACGTTCAAATCGGGGTCGATCTAGCCAAAAAGTACAAGGAATCTAGCGATGTTGTTCATGCGATTGAAGCACATCATAATGATGTTGAACCCAAAACGATCGTAGCAGTTCTAGTTGCAGCAGCGGATGCAGTTTCCGCAGCTCGTCCGGGAGCACGTAGGGAAACCCTTGAAACGTATATTAAACGTCTGCAAAAGCTAGAAGAAATTGCAGAGAGTTTTGAAGGGGTCGAAAAGTGCTTTGCAATTCAGGCTGGCCGCGAAGTTCGCATAATTGTTAAACCAGACAAAATTGACGATGTTTTAGCACCGCGAGTAGCTCGTGAGATAAGTAAACGAATTGAAGAAGAACTCGAATATCCAGGACAAATCAAAGTTGTTGTGATCCGCGAGACTCGTGCGGTAGACTTCGCAAAATAGTCATTGGAGTAAGATGATCAGGCGATCCCATGGGTCGCCTGGTTTTTTGTATCTAGAGCCTACTTCGCTGCCTGATATGTCCAGCCTGGAAAATAGGAGAGGAGGAGTTTCCTACCCTATGCCGAATAATTAAAATTGTGGGACAGCGAAATAGAGAGGGCTGAAAACAAGGATGTTGAATAATTTGCAACTTAAAGATGTAGGAAGTATTCAAGACGGAGTAGGATTATTGACCTCAATTTTACAAAGATATTCTGAGGTGGGGTCGGTGCAATATTGGCGGGAACAAAATGCTCTTAAGTTTACGTTTATGACTATGCGAAGTCAAGATGTCTCTTCTCTTCATGAAATTTTAAAACCTGCCTTAGAGGTTTTCCATAAACTTGAAGGGACAATTATGCGAATTTTTGATATTACAGGTCGGTGTGAGGAAAATGTTTGTGTAATTACTGTAATTCGGGATGTCGATAGTATGACGCAACGTGAAGTAGGACTCATCGTCGAACTCCTTAAACGTGAATATAAGAAGAAATTGTTGTATGAAGAAATTAATCTACCTGAAGACGAGCAGATTTTTCAAGAAGAAATGATAAGCCACATGCTATCTTCAATCCAGTCACGAGATATTAATAAAAATGTGGTTGCCTTGCGAGATGAGGGTCGAGTTTTAGTATTTAAGAACTAATATAATTTAATTTTTAAAAGGAAAATAGTATCAAATACGACTATTAGTGATATTCTTAACCATATAATACTTTTTATGACATTCGGAAGGAGGGCGTGTCTGTTGAGAGTGCTTTTTGTTGGTGATATTGTTGGAAAACCGGGAAGGGAAGCCGTGAAAAGATTTATCAAACCACTTCAGGTTGAGTATAAGATCGATGTAACTATTGCAAATGCTGAAAATGCCGCGGCTGGCAAGGGATTAACAAAAGAGATAGCCGAAGAGCTTTATAACTACGGAATTCAATTTTTAACCATGGGTAATCATGTTTGGGATCAAAGAGATATTATGAATTTTATCGATCGTGAGCCACGGCTTATTCGTCCGGCGAATTATCCAGTCGGTGCACCAGGACAAGGATATGGGTTCATTAGAGCGCTGGGAAAGAAGATTGGTGTTCTTAATCTTTCGGGGCGAATCTTTTTGCCACCATTGGAGGACCCCTTTAGTGGGGCAATACGCTGGATCAACCAGATGAAACAGGAGACACCCATTATTATTGTGGATTTTCACGCTGAGGCTACTTCGGAAAAGGTTGCCTTAGGCTGGTTTCTCGATGGCAAAGTAAGCGCTGTGCTTGGAACTCATACCCACATTCAAACCGCAGACGCACGGTTGCTTCAACAGGGAACAGCTTATATTACTGATGTCGGCATGACAGGACCAAGAGATTCAGTACTAGGGGTAAAAAAGGAAATTATTATTAATCGCTTCTTAACTCAATTACCTGCTAAGTTTGAGTTAGCAAGCGGCCCTATTCAACTTAATGCGGTGGTCTTAGAAATTGATGATTCAGGAAGTACTTCAAGGATTGAAGCTATCCAGAGATTTGCAGAGGTATAAAAGAATTTAGTTTATTTCAATCAATAAGAAAATCTTATTTAAGTAAAAGAGGATTTTATGATCTTGCTCTCGAATACATATATTCAAAGTTGTGGTAATAGTTGTCAATGAATTCGAGCAGGAGGATGTATCTATGGATGTTTTAAAAGTCTCGGCTAAATCAAGTCCAAATGCAGTTGCGGGAGCTCTTGCGGGCGTTCTTCGTGAGAACGGTGGGGCAGAACTGCAAGCTATAGGAGCGGGTGCTCTTAATCAAGCGATAAAAGCGGTAGCAATTGCCCGTGGTTTTGTGGCTCCGAGCGGAGTTGACCTTGTATGCATTCCAGCATTTACTGACGTTATGATTGAGGGAGAGGAAAGGACAGCTATTAAGTTGATAATTCAACCGCGCTAAGGTAGTTTAGAAGTCACCTGTATGCTTCACAAGCATACAGGTGACTTACTATGTTTTTAGGTGGAGGTTCATAATTATGGGGAATTATTACATTGTAGATGGGCATTGTGATAGTTTAATAAATTATGTAAATAGAGAGAGGTCGTTAGTAGACCCTTCTGAAGGAGGACATTGGGATACACATAGAGCTAGGCTTGGGGGCGTTGCCCTTCAGTTTATGGCTGCATTTATTGAAACAAAATACAAACCCGCTATGTCTACTTGGCGCGGGTTACAATTACTTGAAGGAGCACATCGTTTCATCGAGAGTAATCCAGAACAGGTTTTCCTAATTCGGGATAAGTTTGACCTAAAACAAATTCCTGATCCAAATCGAATTGGAGTTTTGTTGAGTGTCGAGGGCGGCGAAATCCTAGGGGAAGATATCTTCATGCTCGAAGTTATTTTTAAACTTGGTGTAAGGGCCTTGGGTTTAACTTGGAACCAACGTAATGCTTTAGCGGATGGGGTTGGAGAAATCGGTACTCAAAGCAAGCTAACTAATTTCGGGCAGAACGTTGTTTTGAAGATGAATCAATTGGGCATGCTTATAGACGTTTCTCACCTTAACGAAGCAGGATTTTGGCATGTTCTAGAATTATCAAAGGCCCCAATAACGGCCTCCCACTCCTGTGCCAAGACTCTTTGTTCTCATCGCAGGAACTTAACGGACAAACAACTCAGTGCTATAGCGAGAAACAAAGGCGTAGTTGGGATAAATTTTTATCCCGAATTTTTAAAGGAGGACGGAAAGGCATCGCGAGCAGATGTTATACGTCATATTTGCCATATCGCAGAGGTTGCGGGTGTTGAAACGGTCGGGTTAGGCTCAGACTTTGATGGTATCGATATAGCGCCTGAAGGATTGGGACATGTCGGTGAATACTACTATTTACTGGAGGATTTGACTAGAGCAGGATTTTCAACGTCAGAAATTGCGCAAATTGCCGGAGAAAATTTTATGCGTTTATTGTCGGATGTAATGAAATAGAAGTTAATTATGGGTCGTGGAAAAGGGGTATAAGTATGGATTCGGCATTTGCCTTATATGAGGTAGATTTGCATTGTCATACGACTGCATCAGACGGACTGCTGACACCGACAGAGCTTGTATATTCTGCAGCAGAGTTGGGTTTAAAAGGTATCGGCATTACAGATCATGATACTATTCAAGGGTGGAAAGAAGCAAAGGAAGCCGGAGCGAACTGTCAAATACATATTCTTAGAGGGATAGAAATAAACTCGGAGTGGCAAGGAAAAGAGGTTCACATCCTCGGTTACGAGGTTAACGCTTCTTCAAGCATCTTGAACGATAAGCTTGCGAGTTTGCGCAAAGCTCGTGAGCAACGCATGCTGGAAATATTAGATCGATTGAAAATACAAGGGGTACGGCTTAGCGTTCAGGAAGTTCAACAGTTGGTGCCAGGAGAATCGATTGGGCGCCCGCATATTGCTCAGGCACTTGTAGAAGGTGGATATGCAAGAAGCATCCAGGAAGGTTTTGACCGCTACATCGGAATAGGAGCGCCAGCTTATGTTCCAAGGTATAAGATGACTCCGGAGGAGGGAATTGAATTAATAAGAGCAGCACATGGTGTTGCAGTACTTGCCCATCCTGGTGTGCAACGTCTTGCAGATGGTATTCCATCTTGGGTTGAGGTGGGACTCCAAGGTATTGAGGTTTTACATTCTGAACATAATTCGGACGACGAAAGAATCTTCCGCGCCCTAGCGAAGCAGTATCACTTAATTGCAACGGGAGGATCAGATTTTCATGGCGAGGAGCGTAAGCCAGGTGTTAAACTTGGTCATTGGGGGGTCTCGCTTGAGGTAATTCATCAAATCCTTGATTTGGTTCGACACAATCAAGTGGTAGAATAGTTTTAAAAATGAAGATATAAGTCTCTTTTTTACCTAGGGTTAAAATGCTTTCTCCCAGCATAGAATAAGAGTATAGATGAGTCTGGGGGGGCGTAAGGTTTGGAACCTATAGACGAATTACAATTATTAAGGGCGCGTGTCGGAGAACTAGAGCAACGTGTGGAACACCTGAGGGTTAGCCGCCGAGTACTCATGAACTTATTAGAAAAGGTTGAACGAGAAAAGGTGTCCTTAGTTCATCGTTTGGAAAAAGAAAATGTTCGTTTGCAACGAGACAACAAACGATTTGCAAAATGGATTTTCTCAAAGAACCGAGAAATTGTTGAACTGCAAGAAAAAATGGAATCACAAGCACAAAAGGCATGAGTTAATAAATGGACTCATGTTCTTTTTATTTGGTTGGGGAATGATCGAGTATCTTAACTCATATTATCGGCTTGTGCCAATATATGCCCCAAATCCGTTTTAGGGGAGTGATGTTCGCGGATGAGCAGACAAACTTGTGCATTTAACCCTGCTTTTTTGGCTAAACGTTCACCCCATTGAGCGTGATAAGTGGCTATTTTCAAGGGTGACGCAAAAACAGTGTTGCTTTGTTCAAGGCATGACCAGATACTTAAAGGCATTTTCTGCATTAGGACAATATAGACTCGATGCCAAAGGCGGATGGAAACCAGAGATTTTCCGCAATCATGGAGGAGTGCAGCGGTAATGAGGGTCTCAAGGTCGGGGTGAGATAATAGATTTTTAGCGTTAACAATTTTTTTTGTTACATCAATAGCATGGCGTTGTTCTACCCATGATTGCTTGAGAAAAAGTTCAGAGGCCTCAGGGGATAGGTGATTCAAGGCCCATTTAATATCCCAAGAATCGATCTTGGGAAAGACAGCATTCAAGAATTGATGTAAACGATAGAACATTTTCTACTCCTCCTTTCCCTATCATAATGAACTGATTTCTACTTGGCAAGGCATTGGAATGTTTTTCAGAGAAAGGGGAAATATATGGGATGAAGGGTTGACCAGTCATAGTTTAGTTTTCCCGATGGAGCTTGGATTCAAGGCTTAAAGAGAAAACGGCTGAAGTCGGTGTGAATTATGATGCCTTTATCGAAGGACTTCGCACTAATCGAAGTGATATGGAAATGGCTACAGACATTCATCTTTTACGGGGCATTTACACTCTATAAAGTGTCATGTCCTTATTTTATCTACAATTATTAAAGTCGGGGTACTTATGTTATTCCATGAATTAGTAAGAAAAAAGATTGATTATCAATAAAATTATTCCTGTCCTTATCATAAACAATCTGATATACTAATTAGAAAACTATTGGGAAGGGAGCATATCATGTCCAATCGCATTATTTCAGAAGCACTTACATTCGATGATGTTCTTATTATTCCAGCTAAATCGGAGGTCCTACCCCGAGATGTCGATGTTAGCACATACTTAACGAAAAAGATTAAACTCAATATTCCTCTCATGAGTGCCGGAATGGATACTGTTACAGATGCTAGGATGGCGATTTCCATTGCTCGGGAAGGCGGAATAGGGATTATTCATAAAAATATGAGCATAGAACAACAAGCCTTAGAAGTCGATAAGGTTAAACGGTCTGAACATGGTGTGATTACAGATCCCATCTTTTTACATCCGCATAACAGTATTACTGAAGCGTTAAATCTCATGGAACGCTATCGAATTTCGGGGGTTCCTATCACGGTAGATGGAAAACTAGTTGGTATCTTGACAAACAGGGATTTGCGCTTTGAGAAGGACTATAATCGCAAGATTTCTGAGGTTATGACCAAAACTAATTTGGTTACGGCGGCAGTTGGAACAACACTAGAACATGCCCAAGAAATATTGGGCCAACACAAGATTGAGAAATTGCCACTTGTTGATTCGGACGGAATACTCAAGGGTTTGATTACAATTAAAGACATCGAGAAAGCACAACAGTATCCAAATTCAGCTAGAGATGAAAGTGGTCGGCTGCGAGTTGGTGCTGCTATTGGTGTCACTTCGGATACCTTAGAACGTGCTGAGGCATTAGTCAAGGCTCGAGTTGATGTTCTAGTTTTGGATACTGCTCATGGACACTCAAAGGGAGTTATTGAATATGTAAAGGTTTTGAAAGATCGTTTTCCGGAAACCCAATTGATTGCGGGTAATGTTGCAACGGCGGAAGCAACTCGTGATCTGATCAATGCAGGTGCTGATTCCATCAAAGTCGGAATTGGACCGGGATCGATTTGTACGACACGAGTGGTAGCGGGTATCGGCGTTCCTCAAGTTACTGCTGTTATGGATTGTGCTGAAGAGGCAGAGAAATATGGTATTCCGGTTATTGCAGATGGGGGAATTAAGTTCTCTGGTGATATTGTAAAGGCTTTGGCAGCTGGAGCGAGAGTTGTTATGATTGGCAGCCTCTTTGCCGGGACAGAAGAGAGTCCGGGAGATATGGAAATTTATCAGGGACGAAGTTTCAAAGTATATAGGGGAATGGGATCAATCGGTGCAATGAAAGAGGGAAGCCGTGATCGTTACTTTCAAGAAAAAAACCAAAAACTTGTTCCTGAGGGCATAGAAGGTCGCGTCCCATTCAAAGGACCAGTTTCCGAAACCATCTATCAAATGATTGGAGGTCTCCGTGCCGGAATGGGGTATAGTGGGACACCAAACATTGAGGCACTCCGGACACAAACACGTTTCCTTCGTATAACTGCTGCAGGGCTTCGTGAAAGCCATCCTCATGATATTACGATTACTAAAGAAGCTCCAAACTACAGCTAGAATAGGATTTAAGGAGAGAGTATGACTCTCTCCTTAATTTTGATTGGAGGTACAAATGAAATCTTATTTCTGGCGATACCAGACTATTTTGTTCCTGCTCTACATTTTTTGGAGTGATTTTTTTACTATGGGAGGGCCTTTTAATCAATTATTCTTTAACTTTGCTCTATTCTATCCGCTTGGTTTTTTGGTGGGATATCGCCCGAACTTTGGGAATCTTCGTATGGCGTACTTTTCCGCGTTTTTGTTTAACTTCTCGACGTATGTAGTGGCTGTACTTACTGGTATTTCCATTGATAGTTGGGTAATAATCATTATAGACTTTTTTAGCTTAATATTATTCCTTGAGGCCGGAAGACTCATGGGAAAGCTAGCTCAAGACAATCAAAGGGGTGATCATCTATGAGAATTGTCATTGCACCAGACTCGTTTAAGGGTTGTTTAAAAGCTGTAGACGTTGCTCAGGCTATGCGTAGGGGTGTTCAACAGATTTATCCCGAAAGTGTGATTGATATGATCCCGATGGCGGATGGGGGAGAAGGTACAGTGGACGCGATACTTTGTGCCGTCGGGGGAGAAAAGATAGAGGTTAACACAGCAGATCCCCTTGGACGGTCGATTAAAGCATCTTATGGCCTTATCGACCATGGTGCAACCGCGGTGATTGAGATGGCTGCTGCTTCAGGGTTAACGCTATTGAAGTATCAGGAAAGGAATCCTAGTCAGACATCCACGCTGGGAACTGGGCTACTAATCAAGGATGCGTTGGATCGTGGAGTGAAGAAAATTCTACTCGGTATTGGCGGAAGTGCAACGAATGATGGTGGTGCCGGAATTGCGGTCGCCCTGGGGGTGAAGTTGTTGGATTCTAAGGGAAAGGAGTTGCCCTTAGGAGGGATAGAACTAGCCAATCTCATGAAATTTGATATGTCAGGCCTTGACCATCGCTTGTCCTCTGTGAAGATCGAAGTGGCTTGTGATGTTCAAAATCCTCTTTGTGGACCGGAGGGAGCGAGCGAAGTCTATGGCCCACAAAAAGGTGCTACTCTTGAGGATGTCAAAATATTGGATTCAGCACTTCAAAACTTTGGAGAGCGTTTAAGTGAAATCGCGGGTAAAGATTTGCTGAAGTTGGCAGGGGGAGGGGCCGCGGGGGGAGTTGGAGCCGGACTTGTTGGTATATTTGGAGCAAAATTACGACCAGGGTCACAAATGATTTTAGAGGTGGCAAATGCGGCAGAAAAGATTAAGTGTGCGGATTTAGTGTTAACAGGTGAAGGTAAGACTGATTTCCAAACCGCTTACGGTAAAGTGCCGGTGGGAGTTGCACTTTTAGCAAAGAACTATAATGTACCTGTTTTGGCTGTTTCTGGATCAGTAGAAGGTTCAGTGGATATTCTTGCGGAGCATGGAATTTCAAGTTGTTTTAGTGTTTCCGAAGGACCTGCAACTTTAGAGGAAGCAATTATGAAAGCAGAGGAACAATTAGAGCGAACTGTTTCAAGGATTCTAACCGTATGGAAGCTTGGGACCGAATTTGCTCGTAAAAAATTAAGTTTTAAATAGTAAAAAAACCCCCTAAAAAGAGGATAAATATGGAAATTGGAGAATAGTTAGGATAGGCAGATTCTTCAACTAACATCATCAAAGGGGGAATTACGATGACAGTTATGTCTCGTCGGGAGCGCAAGAAACAGGAAACACGTGAAAAGATTTTCTCTAATGCAATGCAACTATTCCGACTACAGGGATTTAATGCCACTTCCGTGGAACAGATAACCCAGCATGCCGACGTAGGAAAAGGAACCTTCTATAACTACTTTTCCACTAAGGAAGCTGTTATTTTGGAGTTTTCACGGCGAACATGGCAAGAGCTCGCTAACAAGGGCCGTCAAACGCCCTGCCTAGCTACACGTCAGAGATTGGAAATTCTGCTCCAAGACTGGACAGAGTTTATGATTAGAGATCGGGAAATTGCATGGATCACTGTACGAAATCGAGAAGGGTCAGACTATGACATGAGTTTGCATTACGCGCTTCTGGCAATCCTAACGGTAGGGCAACAAAATAGTGAAATTAGCCGTGACTATGACCCTGCCTTTTTGGCGGAAAGCTTGGAAGGAATGATGATTCAACATTTCATTCGCTGGTTTGTTTCAGGTACAGGAGATCTGCGGGAAGAAATTACGGATGCGCTCGCAGTTTTCTTGGACGGACTCTCCGAAAAACAGCAGGCATAACCAGTTGCGTTATTTGTATTTGAAATCTTTGATCCATGTGATATATTAAAAACATCTTTTAACTTGGAGGAGCGGTGATTGTGACAGTTCTACAAGCGTTGATCTTAGGCATTGTACAGGGGTTGGGGGAATTTTTGCCAATTTCCAGTTCGGCCCATCTCGTACTTATCCCATGGTTATTTGGATGGACGGATCCCGGTTTAACATTCGATGTTGCCCTTCACATGGGTACTCTTTTAGCGGTGGTCCTATATTTCTGGAGAGATTGGGTTAGATTGATAAAGGCGGCTTTGCGACGTCGTGCCTCAGACGAAAAGCGGATTTTTTGGTACTTAGTGGTGGCTACTATTCCCGGTGGGTTGTTCGGATTAGCATTAGAGAAAAAAGCTGAAACTATCTTTCGTTCCCCAATGCTCATTGGAATTATGATGATTGTCATGGGGATATTACTTTATTTGGCAGACAAAAAGCGTCAACTTCGTAAAATGGATACTATGACTATGGCAGATGCAATTTGGATTGGTCTTTCGCAAGCGTTGGCAATCATTCCAGGGGTTTCTCGTTCCGGAAGTACCATGACAACTGCTCGCTTTTTAGATTTAACAAGGGAAGAAGCTGCTCGTTTTTCGTTTCTGATGTCTACACCAATTATTTTGGGTGCGGGATTACTAAAACTTAGGCATTTGACGATGGCTTCCATAAACTTACCTTTTTCAGTCGGTGTTATCTCTTCCTTTGTTGTTGGTATCTTAAGCATATCCTTTTTACTTCGATATTTGAAGACTAGTAATTTTGGTCTTTTTGTTGGTTATCGTTTTGTTATTGGTATTATAGTAATAGGTCTGGTTTTGACGGGTCATTAAAGATCCTGATTTCCTTTATTCATATCCCTCCGTTATTACCCATAGAGTAACAACGGAGGGATTTTTAATGCAAAAAAGAATCACACCAAGAAGTTTGGGGCTGTGGTTGGGGCAGATGCCGGTTGGTTCTCATAATGATATTACGGATGTGCCTGGAGTCATGGTGGGAAACATATCCTTAATTAAGGGTGGCGGACCGTTAGTTCCCTCCGGAGGAGGTCCAGTGCGGACGGGAGTGACGGCGATCATACCACGAATGGAGAATCTTTATCGTCAACCTTGCTGTGCAGGGATAGATGTTATCAATGGGTATGGGAAGTCTCTTGGCGTACCCTTTATTCAAGAAATGGGAATTTTAAATTCTCCCATATTGCTGACTAATACACTAAGCGTTAACGATGTTGCTAACGGTGTTATTACATATTTACTTCGACAAAATCCCGAGATCGGTAACGATGCCCGGACCCCAAATATTGTAGTTTTCGAGTGTGATGATTCATATTTAAACGACATTAGGGGGCGTCATGTTAAGCCGTGGGATGCCATGTTTGCTATTCAGCATGCAACAAATGGGCCAATTGAACAGGGTAATGTTGGAGCAGGGGTTGGAATGTCTTGTTTTCAAATGAAGGGGGGTATTGGTAGTTCTTCACGCCTCGTTTCTCAGAGAGGACATACCTATGTTGTTGGAATGCTAGTCTTGGCAAACTTTGGTCTTTTGCGAGATTTTCTCCTATCAGGTGTTCCAGTTGGGCAGTATCTTACCATTCGGGAAGCAGAATATACCCCAGGTTCGCTGATTCTTGTTGGGATTACGGATGCCCCCTTATCACGATGGCAACTAAAGCAGCTGGCAAGGCGATCCGTTTTGGGAATTGCCCGTACAGGGTCAATTTCTATGACTGGAAGTGGGGATTTCAGTCTGATGGTTAGTACCTATTCTGGCGAGCTTAACGATTATTTGTCGGACTGGGATTTGGATGATTTCTTTAGGGCGGTGGTTGAAGCAAGTGCTGAAAGCATTTGGAACGCTCTCTTTCTTGCACAAAGCATGGATGGACGGGATGGACATATTCGATATGCTTTGCCTATAGAACAGACGTTAAAAATTATTCGTAATTGGCACGGAGGGCAAGGACCCGCTTAAAGGTAAGTGGCAGGTAGTTGATTATTAATGGCCTATCCCTGGTAGGATTTTAATAAATGTGTCATGATCTTTGCCTTTAGCGCGTAAACATGCTTATGGAGAAAAGCTAAGGGAGGTTCACCGTGAGTATTACCTGGAACACGATCTGGGAAGCTCATCCTGATGTATTTATTGCTCGGAACTGGATAGAATGCCCAGATGATAAAAAGAAGATAAATCGACTTCCACCGCAATACGCTTATTTTATGGGCGGCGAAACAACACTGCGTGTTGGTATTATTGCTTGTTCATCCATTACACGCGAAGAGGAATTCCTTTTAGCTGGTGTACTATGGGGAAATAGGCTTAGTAATGGTGCAAAAACAGTAATCTATTTCGTGGCACCTGATTTTTCACCATCCTTTTTAAATGCAGTTTCTAAAATTGGTGGAACCCTTTCTGCGAGGGCAATTTACTGGCGTGAAAAGCTTACACCTAGCTTATATCTCATTCCAGAGGAACAAAATTGTAGTCAGGTACGCTACTCAATAGGAGAAGAACGTTTGGACCTTAAACGTTGGGGACAGGGCTTAAATCCTGTTACTCGGCAACAACTACTAATAGTAACTGAATTTTTTGCTAAATTAGCTAGTCGGCAGGTTCGTATGGAAATTAAATCTCAGAATATCGCGTTTTTATGGGGGAATTTTGAGATTGCGGAAGTACGCCGTAAAGGGAGAAAATTTGAACTAAGTACCAAAACAAAATGGCTTAAGTCGAAGGAGCTAATATTGAAGTGGCAAAAACAGGGCTGGGTGGATGCATCGGGGTCACTTAATGGTGAATTTTGTTCAGTGATTATGAGTATCTTAGATTATCTTGAATCCCTTGAGAAAGAAGGCAAACTTCGAACTCAAGATTTATTAGCGTTATGGTTTCATCAGGGAAACGGAGTCATTAAATCTCTGTGGGGAAGCTCATGGGTTTGGCCGTGGCTACCTAAGGATCGTAGTGAGAATTCCGTGGTTGAGCTAGAGGAATGGTACTTTTTTCAAGATAATGGACAATTAAATGTTGTGTGTCTAATTTTGGAAAGGACGCTTGTGAAAGCATCTAGAAGTATTTTATTAGCGGGTGTACTGGAACAAAGTTGGCTTTTACTTAAGGCTAAAAATGAACAAGGAAATTCGTTAGTCTGGGATGGACGGGTACATTGGGTTACAACACTTGGCCAAGAGGAGGAACTGCGTCGTTGGTACTGTTGGTTAAATGATGTAGACAAATTCCCAATTTGGACGTTACCCGAAAACTGGCGAGCTGCGGGAATTTATAAGCTGAATTGCCGTAATGCTCTAAACAATTCGTTTATGCCGAGAGATTATTTGTAAAATAAGATATACAAGGTAAATCAATCATTGCTTCTGTTCCACACGGGTGATGCCTTTCTGAAAAGTGAAGTTTGCCATGGTGGGCGAGGACGATGCGTTGGGTAATGGTTAATCCTAGCCCGGTACCTTCTTCTTGGGTAGTGAAGAAAGGCTCTAGGATACGATGACGTAGGTTTTCCGGAATACCGGGGCCGTTGTCTTCGACACCAATTCTAACAAATGATTCGTACTCCGTTAAATGAATAGTAATTTTGCCTTCGGTTGGTGAAGCTTCTATGGCATTATTTACAAGGGAGAGAAGCGCCTGGGAAAGCTGTTCAGGGTCGCCCATGACATAGACGGGAAGGCTGGGGAGTTCAAGAGCCAGGCTAACGCCCTGCATAAGACGTATAGGTTGAATCGTTTGTGCTAGCGCCTGAATAGTTTCGGTTAAGTTAACAGGCTGCATCTTAGGTGCAGAAGGGCTTGTCACTAGAACGAACTTATTAAGCAATTGATCAATAGTCTCGATTTCCTCAAGTATTAGCTGTTGATATGGTCGGAAGGATTCAGGCCATTGTTCAGGTGTAATAAGTTGCATAAACCCTTTGATCGTTGTAAGTGGGTTGCGAATTTCATGGGCTAAGCCTGCAGTAACTTGTCCAATAACGGAAAGTTTTGCATCTTGTAAGTATGCTTCAGAACGGTTTTTTTCTTCGCTAATATCAAATAGCATTACGAGCGTTCCAGCAGGAATATGGTCATTCAATAAAGGTCTAGTTACATAACGCAGATGCTTTTGTGATTTTTTATGGTTTGAAAATGTGAATTCACCACTCTCGGATGAATTCATTGGTTGGAAATTATGGAGGATATCTAAAACGGTTGATATAGGTTGTCCAATCAAGGATGATTCGGGCAAAGAAAGAAGCTGGGACGATTGAGGATTTGATTCTATGATAATACCTTTATTGTCAAGTATAATTACCGCTACGCAAGTGTAGTCTATAGTTTGGATCAAGGGTGGATTTTTCCGAAGCAATACATGCATTTCTTGAACATGAAGTCGATGGAGTAATCTTTCTTGCTTCCGAGTAATGTTATAAAAATAGATCATTCCCAGCATACAAAATAGTAAGAGAGCATGAATTAAAAATAACAGAACCGAGGAATCGCTGGGGAATAATAGTAAAATAACTAAGAGCATTGTGGAAGACAGGATCCAGGTTCTGCCCCACGTGGTTACCCAAAGGTCGAAACATAAAATCACAGAGATGTATGGGAAGAAAACGAGAATGATGCGGGTAAGACTAGAAAAAGGCAAGATATTTATTATAACAATGTTTATTATTAGCAGTATGGATAAAAAGATAATGACACTTTGTCGATGGACTGAGTGTAACTTTAGAGAAATCATAAAATGAATCTCCTTTCAACGATACAATAAACAACCTAGAATAGTGTAACATAATAGTGCGTAGAAAATTGTAAGAAAAAGGAGATCGCGAAAAAGGGTAACGAGGCTGGAATAGGCTTGTAATCTGCTTAAGAGTTAGAAGATGTGTTGTTGACATCCCTGACTTTTCGACAATTTTATTAATCGCTGAATTTCTAAAATAAAAAGCTCGTAAAAAGGAGATGAAATACTATAAGATGTATTGTATAATTATGCAAAACAGCAAAAGGAGATCAATCGATGAAATTGCGTAAGGCCCGAATAGCAGATGTCGAAGAAATGATGTTATTAATAAATAGTAATGCGGAACAAGGACTTATGCTTGGTCGCTC
>JAUZPJ010000040.1 GCA_030706025.1 Bacillota bacterium
ATTGGGCTTTGAGCCAAAAGAAGATGTGCTTTATCTTCAGGGGGAGTCTTCTAGTCTTCACATGGCATTATTTAGAGGGACTGTACCAGAGAGTGTACGAACGTTACCCCCCTATCCTTCCTCAAAGTCGAGTGTGGAAAGTGTCGAAGAGTACCTGGAAAAATTGGAAAATGAGATTCGACGTTTCCTCTTGTTTCACGCCACACAACATAAGGATCTCAATTTGAAACGTCTGGTCTGGAGTGGAGACGCTGTTGTTGCTCAACTAGCACAAAGAATCTTGGGGTCAAATCTTGTTTCATCGGTAGAACAAGGCATTATCAAAACTATCTCTGACCCTTGGCGGAAGCTCTTGGAAGAGAACAAGGCTTGGGGTGAGGTGTTAGTGGGGTATGGATTGCGGATATGTGCACATCGTCCTGGGCTTAATCTTTGGCGTCAACCGAATAGAGAACAGCGGCTTAGGAGAACATTCTATGGGCTGGCATTTTTCTGCGGGGCACTTTTGATGGTCGCAACAATTGTTTGCATGCTGCTCTATCGAAATACGTTACTCTTGGAACAAGAGGTTGACCTTCTTTCCCAACAGGGAGCTATCGTTGAGGAACAGGCCCAGCGAGGTAAAGAACTTGAAGATGCCTGGAAAAAGGTAACAACGAAGCCAATGAAAATTGGCGAAGAGTTGACGGGGGTTCACGCTTTGTTGGGTTCAGAGCTGAAGATTGGACAAATCACGTACAAGCAGGGTAATATGTCGTTAAATGGAAGTTCGAATGATTCAAGAGGAGTTCAAACTTTGATCCATAAGCTTCGGGATATGGGCTGGGAACAACCCGCTTTAATGAGTTATAGGCTGACGACACAAGATAACGTTGAGTTCTCCCTGAGTACAAAACGTAGCAAGGGTGGGGATAAATCATGGCTTATTTCTCAGGAGTGAATAACGTTAAACGGGTACCAAGCCTTTCCGGAACATCACTGGCACGATGGGTTTCATTGCGAAGTGTAACGATAATTATCCTAATTCTAGTGGCTTGCACGGCTTTAGAATTTCTAGTGTTTTGGCGGCCAATGTATCGTCATTTTCGTTCTTTACAAACGGAGAAAAATCATTGGCAAAATGTACTTCAAGCGATGTCAGTAAACAAGTACGAGAGCCCCAAGACAATCAGTATTCCTACGATGGATCAATTACCTGACATAGTAGATCAGTGTCGCAGCATATTCGGAAAAGAAAGTGTGGACGTTTTTGCGTTTAATGTTGAAAGGTTTGGGGAGCGGCAAGATGCTGGAAAAGGACCGAACTTGGATTATGGTCTAGTTCGTTTCAGATTGCGAGGACAATGGGAAGGAATTATTAGGTCTCTCAAAGTATTGGAAGAGATGCAAGGGTTCAGCGTCCAGGTTCAAGAAGTAGTTTTAGAGGCAGAGGGGGGAGAAACGCTTCTCCAAATTGATTTTTGCACAGGTATGGAACGAAACATTCCTTCTAATCCATAAGCTAGGGAGAGGAGGGAATTGATATGGGTAAGGAATACTGTATTCAACCTGGAGATGATTTTCATAAACTAGCCCAACGTTGGGGTGGGAACTGTGAAGATTTTCTTCAGGTTAATCCGAATGTTGATCCACAGAAACTCCAAATAGGGCAGATTATTGTTCTCCCCGAGTTTAAAACAACGAACAAAGGGCAAGGACAATATGCAGATATCCGTGGAAATCAAGGCCAAGAGTTCGTTGGGGAGTATCTTGATGAAGTCGAGATGGAAGTCGAGGGAGTTCGTTTACGTCTTCGGCGTATAGGTGAACCTAAAACTCCCCACGAAATTCACTTTATTCTTCCTCGTACTGAGATTCGCAAAGTACAGCCGGCCGGAGAATGCGGTCCGACTGACGTGCAAATAATGCTTAGTAATTTAGATGTTGTACTTTCCCCTCGTTTAATGAGTGGCAAAGGAGATACCGTTGAGCAAGCTAAGCCAGCTGTTCAAACATCTGCACAAGCGCAGCAAAATCTCCAAGCTCAAAATACCCAACTTGAAGTAACTCCTCAGTATGGTCAACAGGCACAGCCATTGCTGAATCAATCTCAAGAGTCTACGCCGGCAACGGAAAAATCTAAACGACAAATGTCATTTCCATTTAAACGACCTATGTAGCGCCTCTTGCCTTTACATTCTCTCCGTATAGCGGAGGGGGAGTCATATATCAGAAAGTAGGAATCTTGGGATACCAGAGGGTATCCCTTTACTTGGGTAAGCGTATGGACGAGAAGTATCTGTGAATTAGGATTAGTGGAAAATACTTCGAACTTGTGATAAAATTTCGGGTATGTAGCGAGGAAGTGATAAAGTGGCAAGGATATGGGTATTTCATGGCCCTAATCTGAATTTATTAGGACTTCGAGAACCAGAGCATTATGGAACTCGCACTTTAGCAGAGATTAACCAAGATATGTTAGGTACGGCACATCAAAAAGGAATCAACGTGGAATGCCGACAAACGAATCACGAGGGAGATCTTATTGATTGGATTCAAGACTTAACGCCCGATGATTTTCTAATTCTCAATCCTGGGGCTTGGACTCACACAAGTTATGCCATCAGAGATGCAATAGGCGGGGTAAAAGTTCCAACGCTTGAGGTCCATCTTTCAAACATTCACGCACGAGAAGCATTTCGAGCCAATTCTGTCATTGCTCCAGTCTGTATTGGCCAGATCTCGGGTTTAGGAGCCGAGGGTTATGTCTTAGCGATGCGTTATGCCATCGACTACCAACTTCGAAGGAATAAATAATTGCTACAAAAAGGAAGGAAGACATAATGAGCCGCTTAGAACGGATGCGCCAACAAATGCTTGCTGAAAACATCGATGCTTACGTGGTTATTCGCCCGGAGAATGGACGGTATATGAGTGGGTTTACCGGTGGGGAAGCAACCTTATTTATTACTTCAGAGAGGGCTTGCTTGCTGACAGATTTCCGTTACATAGAACAAGCAAGGGTTCAGGCTCCCGATTTTGAAATTGTTAAGACTGGATTGGATCACTTTGAGGTTTTGTCCGAACTTGGGCAAAAGGCCCAGAGAGTTGGTTTTGAAGGGGACTTCATTACTTTCCTGGGCTATGAGAGGCTCAAGGATGCACTTCCGCAAGCGGAGCTTTTGTCTCTGCCTGATTTAGTTAGTCATTTACGTTCAGTGAAGGATAAGTCGGAAATTGAGTTAATTCGTAAAGCAGTAAGAATTGCGGATGATGCTTTTGCTGAGGTATTGAAGACTGTCGATATTGGACAAACCGAAGAAGAAATCGGGCTAAATCTGGAATATGCGATGCGTCGGGCTGGTGCCAGCGGAGGATCGTTTGATTTTATCGTGGCTTCTGGTATTCGTTCGTCGATGCCCCATGGAACCGCTAGTTCAAAGCAGATTAAATCCGGGGAATTCTTGACGATGGATTTTGGTGCGATTTATCAAGGTTACTGTTCGGATATTACACGGACGGTATTTTTAGGGGAACCTGAGGAGAAGCATAGAGAAGTTTATGAAATCGTTCTAGCAGCTCAATTGGCCGGCATTAAAGCAGTTGCACCTGGTCGGACAGGAAAAGATGTCGATGCAGTGGCCCGTAAAATCATAACCGATGCAGGATATGGTGATTATTTTGGACATGGACTAGGGCATTCTGTAGGGTTGGCCATTCACGAAGGTCCTAATTTAAATATGCGGGAAGAGCGAGTGCTGGAACCAGGCATGGTCATTACCGTCGAACCGGGTATCTATATCCCGGATTGGGGTGGTGTTCGAATAGAGGATATTGTTTTAGTCACTGAAACTGGCTGTGAAGTATTGACCCAAGCACCTAAAGACTTCATTATTTTTGAGTAAAGTTTGTAAGCTTTCAGAGTATTTATTTATTTGCGAAAGGGACAAACTAACTATACAAGACTATATTTTAGGAGGAAAGAGGCATTTATGATTTCTTCAAATGATTTTAAGACAGGTCTGACGATTCAAATTGATGGTGATGTATTTTCCGTGGTTGAATTCCAACATGTCAAACCGGGTAAAGGAGCTGCTTTCGTTCGTACAAAATTGAAAAATGTCAAAACAGGCGGTGTCGTAGAGCGAAGGTTTAATGCCGGAGAAAAAGTAGAGAAAGCCCACGTTGAGCGTCGTGAAATGAATTATCTCTACAAAGACGGCGAGCACTTTGTGGTTATGGACAACGAATCGTATGAGCAAGTTTCTCTGACTGCGGACCAAATTGGAGACGGTGTCAAGTGGTTAAAAGAAAACATGACTCTAGGGGTTCTTTTCTATGGTGTAGAAGTTATTGGAGTCGATGTGCCTAATTCCGTCCAACTTACTGTTACGGCTACAGAACCCGGTGTAAAAGGAGATACGGCGACTGGGGGCACAAAGCCCGCAACGTTAGAAACTGGCGCTGTAGTACAAGTTCCTTTCTTTGTCAATGAAGGGGATGTACTTATTATTGATACCCGGACGGGCAATTACGTTCAACGGGCCTAAATAATGTGGTCAAGGCCGGAAGTCAGAAAGGTTGACAATAAAAGTAGAAAATGGATTGTCGACAAACTGAGGTAAACCATTGGGTTCCTACTTATATAGAAGTTAAGTCTTGGAAAATAGATAAAATCAAATAACATGATATTTCCTCCTAAGGGGCAAACTATGCTTAGTTGCTACCATTAGGAGGTGTTTTTTTGTCACGTAAAACGTCGAAAATCAGCGTAATACCTCTCGGAGGAACGGGTGAAATAGGAAAAAACTTACTTGTTTTCGAGTTTGAAGATTCCATTGTTGTTATCGATGGAGGTGTGAAATTTCCGGATGATGAGTTATTAGGCATTGATTTAGTGATACCTGATATCACGTATTTGGAAAAGAATAGGGAACGCATCAAAGGACTCTTCATTACACATGGACATGAGGATCATATCGGAGGCCTCCCCTTCATTTTGCCCAAGTTAAATATTCCCGTTTACGGTACAAAATTAACCTTAGGCTTAGTCCGGGCCAAGTTGCAAGAGAGAACTCCTTATCCGGACTCATTAATGCATGTGATTGAACCTGGTGAGCAGATTAAAGCGGGGGCATTTGAAGTCGAAGCGTTTCGTGTCACTCACAGTATTCCGGATGCCGTAGGGTATTCCTTACTTACTTCGATCGGGCGGGTGGTCTATACTGGGGACTTTAAGGTCGACTATACTCCCATTGACGGTCAGAATATGGACCTAGGTAAATTGGCGGCCTGGGGAGAGGAAGGCATTCTGGCCTTGTTATGTGACTCCACAAATGCTGAACGGCCTGGGGTGACGATGTCAGAAAGAGCAGTTGGAAAAACTCTTCAGGAGTGGTACGAACGGGCCGAAGGGAAAATTATTATGGCCTCTTTCGCCTCAAATGTGCATCGGATTCAGCAGGCGATTAATGCTGCCTTTGATATTGGGCGTAAAGTTTGCGTCGTGGGAAGAAGTATGGAAAGTGTTGTTCGTACTGCCATTGAGTTAGGGTATTTAAAACTACCGCAGGAAGACATGATCATCGATAGTTCTGAGGTAGGAAATATTCCCTCAGAACAACTACTGGTTCTCACCACAGGAAGTCAAGGAGAACCGCTGGCGGCCTTGACACGAATGGCGACAGGGAGTCATCGCCAGATTAATGTTAGGGCTGGGGATATGGTTATCATTGCAGCTACGCCAATACCCGGAAATGAAAAGTTAGTCGGAAAGACGATTAACCACCTCTATGAAATCGGAGCGGAAGTTGTTACTAAAGAAACCGGACAAGTTCATGTGTCCGGACATGCTAATCAAGAAGAGATAAAGCTTGTTATTCGTTTGGCCCGCCCGCGGTTTCTGATACCTCATCACGGTGAAATTCGGCATCAGGCTGCTTTACGAAAGATCGGACACTCTCTGGGCTATGCTGATCAGGATATTGCCTTAACCCAACTGGGATCACGCGTTGAACTTTCCGCCGATCGGATGGAATTCGGAGAACGAGTGGAAGCAGGAAGTGTCTACATAGACGGGTTGGGCGTTGGAGATGTGGGTCAGATCGTCCTGCGAGACCGGCAACAATTAGCTCAAGATGGGGTGGTAGTGGTTGTAGTTGCTCTTGCTGCCAAAGGAAAACATTATCGGCTTTTGTCAGGGCCGGATATTATTTCGAGAGGGTTTACGTTTATGAAAGAAGCGGGAACTTTGGTGGACGAAGCAAAGAAAGTGGTCGCTAATACCTTGGAAAGCCAACTTCAGAAAGATCAACTTGAATGGGGAGTATTAAAGTCTATGATGCGTGATAGTCTTAGTAATTATTTTTGGGAAAAAACCCGTCGACGTCCGATGATCTTGCCTGTTGTACTTCATTATTAGAACTCCTTGAGGACTTTTTAAGAGCTCTTACGGTACGTTATGTACCATAAGGCTCTTTTTTTTATTAAATGTTTTTTATTTGTACAATAGATGATTTTTTGCAGGAATATAAAGAATATTGGAGAATAAACCCTGAAAGAAGGGGGTCCTTAGGGAATGAGGTGTACAGTCTAATGGGGTTTAAGTGGGAAGGCCTTTCACACCGCGTCACTCCCATGCGTATTGCGTTGTTTTATGCGTTAATCGGGGAGGCATGGATTCTCTTATCGGATCACATATTAGGGTTTATAGTCACGGATCACCAATTATACCTCCGTTTGGAAATGGCAAAAGGGTGGCTTTTTATTGCAGCAACCGCTTTATTCCTCTATTTTCTTTTTCAACGGGAATATAACACACTTCGGAGATATGAGAAGGAGCTTCAGAAGGATAGAGAGAACTTGGAGCGCTATCGACTTTTATCGGAGGATACGTTGGATTTAATCCTATTCATTCGACCCGATGGCCAAATCATTGATGCCAATGAGGCTGCCGTTAAGCGTTACGGCTACACTCGTCAGGAATTAACAAATATGCCTCTATATAAGCTGTGTTTACCAGAGGATAAGTTATCTGTGCAACAATACCTCAAAAAGGCACCACAGGGAATTCAACTAGAGTCGCGACATATTGCCAAAGATGGCAGTGCTTTTCCGGTTGATATCTGCGCTAAGGGAGCCACATCGAATGGAAAACCAATTATTGTGAGCATTATTCGTGATATTTCTAAACGCAAAAAGGCTGAAGAGTTATTAACACATCAAGCTCAGCATGATGCTTTAACAGGGCTGCCAAACCGATACTTTTTTAATGAAAGTTTATGTCAAGCCTTAACACAGTCAAGGAATAAGAACGGTAAGTTGGCTGTTATGTTTTTGGATTTAGATCGTTTTAAACTGATTAACGATACGATGGGACATAACTTAGGGGATCAACTTTTGAAAAAGGTTGCTGAGCGCGTTGGACAAAATTTGCGTGCAGGAGATACGCTTGCGCGACTGGGCGGGGATGAATTCTTGATTTTGCTTCCAGATATACGGAACGATCAAGAGGTCGTTTTCGTGTCGGAACGAATCTTGAAGGTCTTAACCCAGCCGATTATTATAGAAGGCAACGAAGTCTACATGACGACAAGCATCGGAATTAGTCTTTACCCGAACGATGGCAGTGATATGGAAACCTTAGTAAAGCAGGCAGATACTGCAATGTATTTTGCGAAGGAAAAGGGTCGAAATAATTATCAATTTTTTAACCATGAGCTTAATATCAAGGCCAATGAGCGGCTTACGACAGAATATAGCCTTCGGAAAGCCTTGGCCCGAGAGGAATTTGTTCTCCATTATCAGCCTCAGGTGGATCTCGAAAGTGGTTGTATTGTGGGTTTAGAAGCTTTGGTTCGTTGGCAATCAAAAGAACGAGGGATCGTCCCCCCCACGGCCTTTATTCCCATTGCCGAGGAAACTGGTTTAATTGTACCGATCGGGGAATGGGTTTTGAGGGCTGCATGCATTCAAAATGTCGCTTGGCAACTTCAGGGGTATCCGCCTATGCGAATGTCAGTTAACATCTCGGCTCGGCAATTTCGCGAAGTTAACTTTATCAAAGTTGTTTCGGGAATTCTTGAAGAAACTGGAATGGATGCACATTTGCTGGAACTTGAGATTACGGAAAGTGTTGCCATGGAAAATGGAGCCGCTTCGACAGAAAAGCTTAGTCGTTTTAAAGAGTTAGGTATAAGGATCTCGATCGACGATTTTGGAACAGGTTTTTCTTCGCTTAACTATTTGCGTCGTATGCCGATTGATACCTTGAAAATTGATCAGTCGTTTATTCGGGATATTAGCTCTGATCAGAATGGGGAGGAAGTTGTTACAGCAATTATTCAACTTGCAAAAAACTTGAGGTTAAAAGTAATCGCTGAAGGCGTAGAGACGAATACCCAATGGTCCTTTCTCAAAAATCAAAAATGCGATGAAATGCAGGGTTTTCTCTTCAGTAAAGCGGTTACCTCTGAAGAGGCGGAAATGCTCTTCGAAGGTCCAATAATATAATGGTGTCGGTCTTTAAAAGCCGGGTACATGCTTAGTCATGTGCCCGGCTTTTAATTTCTATCTTCCCATTTTTTGCAAAGGAATTATGTCTAAAATCCAAAAGAGGGACATACCTTCTATCAAGGGAGGGACAATGACGTGTCGTTGCATTACACGCTATCGGTTCAAGCACCTAAGATAACGTCAGATTTACTGAACGTCACACCTCCTCAAAGGGAGAAAAGACTGTCTGGGCGGGATTTTAGTGAGGGCTTATGGGTAGATACGGCGAAGTGGTTTGGTAAAGATGTCTGTTCCGTCTTAGAGAATATCAAGGATATCTCTTTTAGCAAGGTTGAAGAGATTCGGCTTCGAGTGGGTCAGCCCCTTATGGTTCTTACACCTGACAAGGATTATTTCATAAGTCGTGAAGGCGGAGTCTGTAGTCCGGATAAGGCCTACCTTGCTAGTAGAGAAGACCTTGCAAGTGCATTAGAACGAATGACTCATAGTTCGGTTTATGCCGCTGAGGAGGATCTGAAAAAGGGTTTCTTAACACTTCCTGGCGGGCATCGAGTGGGGGTCGTGGGAGAAACGATCCTGAACCAGGGCCATATCCATACCATTAAGCACGTTTCTTCTTTGAATTTACGAATTGCTAGGGATATTACGGGACAAGGTTTAAAGTTATTACCTTCGCTTATGGGTGGAGGTGGAGTATTTTGTCATACGCTTTTAATATCTCCCCCCAGAGCAGGTAAGACGACTCTTTTAAGAGATCTCATCCGCTTAATCAGTAACGGAGTTTCCCAATTGGGATTAAGGGGCCAGACAGTCGGAGTATTGGATGAGCGCGGAGAACTTGCCGGAATGTGGCAAGGTGTACCGACCTATGACTTGGGATGGCGTACAGACGTATTGGACGGTTGCCCGAAGGCTATCGGGATGAGTATGATGGTTCGATCTATGGCGCCTCAGGTTATAGCGATGGACGAACTCGGCCATGCGGACGACGTTGCCGCTTTATTCGATGCTTTACGCACCGGAGTCAAGATTCTAAGTACCGCTCATGCCAGCTCTTTAGAAGAGGCGCGAAAAAGGCCGACGTTAAATCATTTGCTAGAGCAAGGGGTGTTTGAGCGTCTGGTGGTGTTGAGTCGAAAACATGGGCCGGGGACGATTGACGGCGTATATGATCTTGAAACTGGGAGGACTCTGTGATGGAGATACTTGGATGTGTAGGTATCATTGCTGGTTGCGGGAGTTTGGGCTTATGGCTGGCAAACCGAATTCGACGCAGACCCGTTGAATTACGAGAATTATTAATGGCTTTGGCTCTTTTGGACACGGAAATTGTCTGGGGAGCAACTCCTTTGCCAGAAGCTTTTGGTATTTTGAAAGAACGAACGAAGGAACCTTGGCAAGGATTTTTCGCCGAACTTCAGAATCGGCTGCAAAGGGGGGAATCTGCAAATACTGCTTGGAATGATACGTTTTTAGTACAGAGTTCTTTATTTTGTTTAAAAAATGAAGACTGGCAGGTAATCTGTGATGTTAGCAAAGGTCTCGGCCGATCTGACCGCCAAGAACAGCACAAGCAATTGGAGCTGATTCAGCGTCAACTCTCCTTAATAAAGGAGCAAGCAGGAATTTGGTCTGAAAAACAAGCAAAAATGTGGTCCTATTTGGGTTTCCTCTGTGGAATTGCGGGTGTACTCATTTTGATTTAACCAATAAGAGGAGGCGGAAAAATGAACTTCAATCTTATTATTACTGTGGCTGGAATTGGTATTTTAGTCGGGGTATTAGCATCTGTGTTGACACAATCTGGGCGTAAGGAAATGGCAGAAGGTGTTACAATTGTCGGCGTTATCGTGGTCCTCTATATCGTGGTGCAATCCATTGCAGAATTATTTACCTTAGTAAAAAGTGTTTTTAACCTGTATTAGGGGGCTAAAGTGTGGAAATATGGCAAATTGTTGGGCTGGCCCTGATTGTTACTATAGTTTGTGTCGTTCTCAAACAAATTCGGCCGGAAATTGCATTGCAACTTTCAATTTTAGCGGGTGCTTCCATTTTCATTCTTATTTTAAGCAAAATAAAAATTATCGTTGATTTGCTGCAGAATCTAGCGGATCAAGCAAATATTAGTTCGTATTATTTACTGATTGTTTTAAAAATTGTTGGCGTTGCCTATCTTGCAGAGTTTGGCGCCCAAATCTGCCGTGATGCAGGAGAAAGTGCCTTGGCTACTAAAATTGAGGTAGCCGCTAAAGTTGGAGTTATTATTTTGGCAATTCCCATTATAGTAGCTATTACAGAGTCACTGGTACGACTCGTTCCGTGAGGTGATGTATTTGCGGCGTTTCTTTTGTTTTTTACTTTTAGTTGTCTTGTTGAGTGGGACAACTTCTCCTGTACTTGCCGAGGAGACAACCCCTCAATCAGCAGGGTCAACGACTGTGACTGAGCAGGTTGACTTAAGCCAAATGCGAGGGTATCTTGAACAATTGGATTCTGATGTACAGAAAGCTATGCCGGGTTTTTCTTTGATACGTATGTTTGATGATTTAAAGAGCGGGAAATTGGATCTCAGACCGGAGAATTTAGGGCGAACCTTAGTGGGGATACTCGGACGGGAGATATTGAACAGTGCTCCTTTAATTGGTAAATTGCTTATTTTATCGGTACTATGCGCTGTATTGGGGCAGCTGCAAGTCGCTTTTAATGGTGGTGTAGGTAAGATTGCCCAAGTCATGGCGTACCTAGTGCTGCTGAGTTTAGCCCTTACTTCTTTCCAGGAAGCCTTAGGAGTGGCCACTGGGACGATTGATCGAATGGTAGGTCTAATGCAAACGTTGTTTCCAGTGATGCTAACTTTACTGATCTCAATGGGGAACCTAACGAGTGCAGCCTTATTTAAACCCCTCATCATGGGTAGTTTAACAGTTTTAGCAACGATGATTAAAACGGTTGTGCTTCCATTTTATTTTCTTGCAGCGGTTTTGAGACTTTTCAACCATATTTCAGAGCAGTTTAAGCTCAGTAAACTCGTTGGACTTTTCGAATTCGCGGGAAAACTTTCCTTGGGTGGTATAATGACCGTCTTTATTGGAGTGATGACGATTCAGGGGGTGACAGGGGGCGTTGCAGATAGCGTTGTATTTCGTACAGCAAAATATTCCGCCGATTTAGTTCCAGTAGTGGGTAAATTTTTCAAAGATGCGGTTGAACTAGTGATCACGTCAGGATTGCTCTTAAAAAATGCTGTAGGAATCATTGCCTTGTTTGCCATTATTGTGATTTGCTTAGGTCCAGTTGTGAAACTATTGGCGATGGTCTTAGTCTTTCGTGTTTCTGCTGCCCTTATCGAGCCACTCGGTGAAAAGGTACTCGCTGAAAGTCTCCAAGATATGTCAAAGAGCTTAATTTTCATCTTGGTAACGGTTGCTTCAGTGGGGGTTATGTTTTTTATGACTGTTGCTGTGGTGATAGGGACAGGAAACCTTTCGGTAATGTTGCATTAAGGGGGTGAGAACTGTGCAGACGTTACATACTCTTGTGCGAAATTTAGCGATAATTTTATTATTAGCAACCTTCTTGGAAATGCTTTTACCGAATAAATCCATGCGCGGGTTTGTCCAAATGGTGATGGGATTGTTTGTGATATCTGCAGTTTTGGCACCTGTAACATCGTTCTTACATACGCCGTTGGAGATGGATATTCCGGCTTGGGCCGTTACAACTCCTCAAGATTTACCGGCAATTGCAGCAGAAGGACAGGGAGTTAAGCTTGGGCGAGATGCTGTTCAAGGACAATATCGTCAGATCCTGACACATCAGATCCAAGCTCTCGCATTGAGTACTAACGGAGTGTCCGCTGCTACGGTAGATATTCAATTTGAGGAAGAGACAGGGGGGGTAACGGATCAACCCAAGATCAAAGAGGTCAGTGTTTCCTTAACGTCTACAAAAGGAGACGTTAAGACTGTTCAACCGATCACTATAACGATAGAACAGTCTTCTGCGGCGGCTAAGACGTATTCTTCTAAAGCTGAAGAAGTACGAGAGAAAATTTCGACATTCATGAACTTGTCGAAGGAATTAATTCTTGTCCAAGAAAGTTAGATGAAGGAGGTATTCATTCGTGAAGTTAACCAAAATGATTTCGTCGGATAAAATGCTTATGGGTTTAGTGGCTCTCGTAGCGGTAGGGATGTCTTTTATATATCTAGGGAAAGGACCTGTTACTTCACCTCAAAGTGTTGAAACAAAGTCTGCAACGACTGCAGCTTTAACGACAAATACAAGAATTAGTGCCTTAGAAAAAGAATTAGAGAACAAACTTCAAGCCAATATTCTGCAGATGGAAGGCGTAGGTAAGGTGCAAGTCTCAGTCAGTTTTTCAACAGGGCTGAAAACAGAGTACGCTCGTAATCAAAATGTCACTAAAAGTACGACAAAGGAAACAGATAAGACTGGGGGAACGCGCGAAACGACGTCAGTTAGCGATAATAATCAAGTAGTCATGCCCAGTGGTTCCTCCCAACCAGTGATGGTAATGGAGGATCGTCCAGAGGTAGCCGGAGTTTTAATTATTGCTGAAGGGGCACGGGACCCAAACGTGAGAGAAGAAATTCATACAGCAGTGCAGACACTTTTGAATATTCCCAGCTCAAAAATTACTGTTCGTGTAATGGGGGGG
>JAUZPJ010000400.1 GCA_030706025.1 Bacillota bacterium
CTGATACCGAGTATTCTTTTCGCAGGTGGGTACATTATTTCTTTTTACTCAATGGGACGAGCTCTAGTGACTATTCCTTTGAGCATAGCTTATGCGCTTTGGGCAGGCATAGGAACGGCATTAACAGCATTGATAGGAATTCTATATTGGAAGGAACAACTCAATATATATAACGGTTTAGGTATAGTAACAATTATTATCGGCGTTATACTACTCAATTTAAAGGGTACGGTACATTAATTTGCTACCCTAAATTGCGAGTTATATATATAAATTAAAAACCTCCTCAAAGATGGGGAGGTTTTTGCGTTAATTACGTTATGTAATCCAGAGCGACATATGCTCTGGATTTTACTAAAGGTACTCATCTTATTAAGGATTTATCAAAAGTTGCCGAAAAAGCAGAATCCATAGAATCCGGTCATCCTGACTTTCAGTTGGAGTTTGTTGATGCATGACGATTTCGGGGTATTTGAGTGTTAGAAACCCTGAGTACGAACTGCAAATATTTTGATAGAGTGTAGAAATCTTAGGGTATGGGAAAATGCTTTCTGGTCCTGCTTCAAACTATTACAACGGCCCTATATAATAGGAAGAAAAATTACGGCGAAGCCCCAATGTATTATGTGAAGGACAGTCACCCCGCCATAATTGGCCGGGAGGATTTTGAGAAGGTTCAGGAATTGATGATGAAGAGGGCCGAGTCCAAAGGAAACCTAGAAGGCAACCGGGAAAAATACAAAAATCGATATGCTATAACCGGGACGATCATTTGTGGCAACTGTGGAAATATATACAAAGGGCATTTAGATAATTGTGGTTCGGTGGCGGAGTCGGTTTTTTGGATATGTAGCACATATATTATAGAAGGAAAAAATTCGTGCGGGGTAGGGAAGATTAAAGAAGAGACCATTAAAGTATTGTTCGTGAGAGTTTTTAATCGGCTTTATGATGATCGTGCCAGGCTGCTGGGAGATTATAAGGCAAAATTGGAAAGAGAAAAGTTAACCGAGTTAGATAATGAGCGTATCGCGAAGTTGGATGAGGAGATTGAGAAACTCATCAAACAAGAACGGGCGCTCTTTTTGATTGAAGAAAAAGCTCCATCTTACCCACGTCGATGCTTTTCGCCAGGACCCTGCGGCAAAACCGAAACTCCCGGAAGTATGATCACTGGGGAATGAGGTATCTATAGAATGGGGATTAGTTGGGTAAAGGTGTCTTTATGGAGCGTTTCAAAGGGGCGAGGCCGAAAGAAAAACTGATCGATTATAGCATTAAAAACTAAAGCTAATACACCGGAAAACCTTAATAACTGTCCAATGGAAGAGACTAGGGAATATGGCTAAAAGTTCGAGAGCAATAAAAATTTTTTTGTTCTCGAACTTTTTTAAAATGACGTCGTCTTATTAGATAGAGAGTTAAATGAAGAAGCTTGTTAGGGGAGGATATCATGAATTACATCCAAGTGCTGGTTGATCTCTTTTTGCATTTAGACAAAAACTTAGGAGCGGTCATTTCGAGTTATGGCCTGTGGACCTATCTCATACTTTTTGCACTCGTTTTTTGTGAAACAGGGTTGGTTGTTACACCGTTTCTTCCTGGAGATTCGTTGCTTTTTGTGGCGGGTGCTTTCGCAGCCAGTGGTTCATTTAATCTTTTCTTGCTCTTTTCAATTCTTGGAGCTGCAGCGATATTAGGCGATACGGTCAATTATCAAATCGGTCATTGGGTGGGTCCTAAGGCTTTTAGTCAAAGTAACACCCGTCTGTTTAAGAAGGAACATTTAGAACGAACTCAACTGTTCTACGAGAAACATGGAGGTAAAACCATTATTATTGCGAGGTTTGTCCCGGTAATCCGCACCTTTGCTCCTTTTGTTGCGGGGATAGGAAAGATGAACTATTTTCGTTTTCTTTCGTACAACCTCATTGGCGGATTGGGTTGGGTTATCATTGTTCTTTTGAGCGGTTATTTATTCGGTAATTTACCCGTGGTTAGAAACAATTTCAGCTTAGTTGTTCTGGCCATTATTTTCATATCGATTCTACCGGCTATCATCACGTATTTCAAAGAAAAAAGGACCTTGCCATTAAAGCAGTAGTCTATATATAGTTAAACCCAAAAGAGTGAAGACTACTTAGTAACTATGAATGAAGAAAGGAGCGGGAAAAATGCTGTGGCGGAATTTGATATTTCTTTGATTGAGCAGGTTCTGGCGGGTGACTCAGAAGCATTTACACGGCTAGTGCAGAGCTACAGCGCTTACGTTTATCGTACAGCATTTGCCTTTCTTCATAATGAGTCGGAGGCTGAAGATGCTTCTCAGGAAATCTTCCTCAAAGTATACCGATCCATTCATGGTCTGAAAGATGTTCATTTGTTTCCTGCCTGGTTTAAAAAAGTGATAACGTCTGTCTGTCTTGATCGAATTAAAACCAGAAAGCTTGATACGGTCCCTGATTCTGAGATTGAATCGATGATACCTTCCTTACCGAATCCGTGGGACCGCCGCCTTGAACTTCAGGAAGCTCTTAATAGGCTCAATTTAGAGGAACGTGAAATCATCCTTTTGGTCGATTGGCAAGGCTACAATTACCAAGAAATTGCCACCATCTTAAAGATTCCCCTTGGGACGGTTAAATCACGAATCCATGCAGCCAGGCTTCATTTGAAAAGAATCTTATTGGATGATGTTTAAGGAA
>JAUZPJ010000401.1 GCA_030706025.1 Bacillota bacterium
GGTTCGATTTTCCATTTGGGGATCATCGGTATTAATCACTAAAAGGTAGTCTTTAAATCGAAGTTTTTTTAGGATTTTCCGTCTTCCCTCAGAGGTCGCGAATGCCTTAGGTGTTAATCCTATGAATTCGAGCAGCCTATCTCTTCTCTTAAAGTGTCCGCTTGTCTTGGGGATTGTATCAACTGCAATTTCTACGCCCCTTTTTCTGGCGGCAAGTATTTCGTCGAAAGCTTCAGGAATTGTCGGCGTTAGATGGGAAACCTGTATTCTTATGTCTGCCGCTTCACCGATGCTTATGGCTTCTTTAACGGCATCTAGAATACCAATATGAGTTCTGATATGGGAAGTATAGATTCCATCATAGTTTTTCACGATCCTAGACAGTTTAATGAGTTCATTGGTATCAGCATATCTGCTTGGGGCATAGGCCAAGCCTGATGATATCCCTAAGGCCCCCTGTTCCATGCCCTCCTCGATTAGATGGGCTATTTCTTTTTCCTCTTTATAGGATGGTTTTCTATTTCTGGCGTCGCCCATAACGCTCCATCTTAACGTACCATGCCCTAAGAGGAATCCCATGTTTACATTGGTTCCTTGATGTTTGACCACGTCAATATAACCTGAGAAGTTATCCCAGGCTGGCACGATCTTTTTGTTTCGTTTTTTGGCCGCGAAGGAAATAAGCCCCTTTTGAGCCATGTATTCATAGATGTTGTCAGAAGAATAGGGGGTTATGGAATGTCCACAGTTCCCATTAATCGTAGTCGTAACGCCCTGACGTAGAAATTCCTCAAATTTGCCACTCGTTAATACTGCAAGTTCAGCATGGACATGGGGGTCGATAAAACCTGGACTTACGGTTAATCCTGAAGCGTCGATCACTCTCTCTGCTTGGCATTCAATGTTGGCGGAGATTTCGATAATCTTCCCTTCGGCTACGGCCAAATTACCATAGAATCCGGGGGTTCCTGTACCATCGATGATAAAACCATTCTTGATTAAAAGATCGCACCTCAATAAATTCCGCCACCTTTTTGAGCACTTTAACCTTGCGACATCGACCATATTGATTTATTGTATCGGATTTGCCGGATTGGTTCTAGCAAAATAATTGGACTGTAACAAACTGGAGATAGATACCGGTTTATTACAGCTCAATTTATTTGGATCGCTTCTGTGACTGTCGATTCTTTAATGGGAAAGTTGAGTTTTTACTATAAGTTTTATTAGAAAATGCATTTTTCCAATGATTACTGTATTATCGTGTTTTTTTATGATAATAAATGAGTTTTCCTGACTACAAGTTCCGTTGTGATACCCACCCGAAAATGAACGGGAATGACTGGGTCATGGTACAATATTGACTGTAAATATCTACCGGTTTTACCGTTGGAGTAACCATAAATATTTTGGAAAATAGTTGTTATCTCAGTTGATGTTTTTCAAAGAAAGAAGGGTTCTTGTGGAAAATTTTCTGAGGAAACCCAAGTTCTGGCTTATATTGGGTATGGGGATACTTGTGGCGTTGTTAATCCTGATCGCCGGGGGTACTACCCTTTGGATTACCTCTTTGGACATTAGCAAATTAGAAAGTCCTCTTTCACAACCCTCTATCCTCTATGACCAAGACGGCAAACCAGCCTCCCAACTCTCTTCCTCACGAATTGAACCCATTACGCAAGATCAAATTCCTTTACAAATGAAAAACGCAATTGTTGCGGTGGAGGACCGCCGTTTTTATGAACATCAAGGCGTCGATGTTCGATCGACTTTGCGTGCTCTCGTCCGCGATTTAAAAATCGGTGGCCTTTCCGAAGGGGGAAGCACAATTACCCAGCAATTAGCCAAAAATCTTTTCTTGCCTTCGGATAAGACGTTCTCCCGTAAATTTAAGGAAGCCGCCTATGCTATAAAAATTGAGTACGTGCTCGATAAGGATCAAATTCTAGAAGCCTATTTAAATCAAATATATTTTGGTGAAGGGTGTTGGGGTATTAATAAGGCGGCCCAATTCTATTTCGGGAAAAAAGTCGGCGATCTTACCTTAGAAGAATGTGCAATGCTTGCCGGACTACCTAAGGCTCCAAGTACGTATTCCCCGCTTAAAAATAAGGAAAAGTCCTTGGAACGAAGAAATTTGGTTCTAGAGTTAATGAAAGAACAAAATTATATCTCTGTTAGAAACTATGTAGAGGCGAGTTCTCTGCCGATTCTCCTTAAACAAGGATCAGAAGAAAATCTTACAGGTCAATATGCGCCTTACGTGGATTATGTGGTCGAAGAAGCGATTAACCGCTTAGGATTTACCGAAGCGCAAATTTTAAGTGGAGGTCTGCAAATATACACAGCGTTGAACCCCGCGATTCAGAAAGAGGCGCAGGATGTCTATAAGGATGATAGCTTCTTTCCAGCTGGGAAGGAAGACCAAACCCTCCAAAGTGGAGTGGTCATAATAGATCACCATACAGGCGGAATTAAAGCTTTAGTGGGATACCGAGGAACAAGCACTTACCGAGGGTTTAACCATGCTAGTCAACTCAAACGCCAACCAGGTTCCTCCTTTAAGCCGTTGGCGGTATATGGCCCGGCCTTAGAAAAGGGCTATACTTCTAATTCGCTGCTTGATGACAGTCCGTTAAACATCAAAGGGTATGCGCCCAATGATGAGGACCATAGAAATCGTGGTTATGTCACAATGCAAGAA
>JAUZPJ010000402.1 GCA_030706025.1 Bacillota bacterium
CGGATTTTGGCAGCTACGAATAAAAACCTCGAAAAAGCTATTTGTGAAGGGGAGTTCCGAGCGGATCTTTATTATAGGTTAAATGTTATTAATTTGCATTTACCGCCATTACGAGAGCGTGCTGAAGATATAGAACCCTTAACCCACTTTTTCATAACTAAATTTAACCATATTCTTAACGGTAATGTCATGGGCATAGCCGACAATGCTATGAGGACCTTGCGAACCTACTCATGGCCGGGCAATATTCGTGAGTTAGAAAATGTCGTGGAGAGGGCTGTAAACTATACTCGCAGTGGTTTTATCCAGTTAACACACTTACCCAATCAAATACTTAGCGACAGTTCTTCTGAAAGCCAAGTAATCACCGGGACGATTCGCCACCAGGACCATCTTGCCCGCATAGAACGGGACATGATTGTTGCAGCCCTTGAAAAGGCTGGAGGCAACAAGACAAAAGCTGCAAAACTCCTTAACCTAAGTAGGTCGAGACTTTACGACAAACTAACTAAATATGATTTGAAAGATTAAGGTTGCTTTTCGTTTTACCGATCTGACTAAATGAGCGTCCCGAAAGCGGACACACATTAAACAAATGTGTCCGCTTTCGGGACGTTTACTTATAGCCCATTGATCTAAAATCCTTTACCTCACCTCCATTAGATATGTTTCCTAAATATTCCGCAAATAAATTCACTTCAGTTAATTTTCCTGCGTTTGTTTTCAATGACACTGAATATCCGTTATCTAGCACTTGACACCTTGCCGAGATAATATACAAAATGCATTTTCACCTAACTGAAATCCAGCTTTAATCAGCAATGCGAATGTGCTTTGGCATGTAAATTGCAAGATAATTCGTATTATTGGAATAACCGAACAAGGGGCATCGGATAATTTATAAGTCGAAGTTCAGGCATCCGGTCTCGATCCCAAAGAAAATGGAGGGGTTAGTTATGAAAACAATCATGGTTATTGGGGCAGGGCAGATGGGTGGCGGAATCGCCCAGGTTGCTGCCCAAGCGGGCTACTCAGTCATTCTAAACGACATCAAAGAAGAATTTGTATCTCGCGGTTTTGGAATTATCGAGAAAAACCTCCGTCGCAGTGTCGAAAAGGGAAAACTTAATGCGACCGATATGGACGCTATTTTAGGGCGCATTGCAAAATCGATCTCTTTACAAGACGCCGCTTCAGCAGACTTGGTTATTGAAGCTGCGGTTGAAAATATGACGATTAAGGCTCAAATTTTCTCACAGCTTGATGTCATTTGTCCGGAACATACGATTCTTTCGACCAATACGTCTTCTTTACCAATTACTGAAATTGGTGCTTTCACCAAACGACCGGATCGTGTGATCGGAATGCACTTTATGAACCCTGTTCCAGTGATGAAGCTTGTAGAGATTATTCGTGGTTTAGCAACAAGTGACGAAGTGTATAAAACGATCGAAAATCTCAGCCTAGAAATGGGAAAAATACCGGTGGAAGTTAATGACGCCCCCGGATTTGTGTCGAACCGGGTCTTAATCCCCATGATTAACGAAGCTATCTACACCCTTAATGAGGGAATTGCCACGGTCGAAGCGATTGACAATGTTATGAAATTAGGCATGAATCACCCGATGGGACCTTTAGCGTTAGGGGATTTAATTGGTTTGGACACGGTTCTATCGATTTGTGAAGTCCTTCATGAAGGTTTAGGCGACAAATATCGTCCCTGTCCGTTACTCCGTAAATACGTCAAAGCAGGTTGGCTTGGTAGGAAATCTGGTCGCGGTTTTTATCAATACTAAGCAAAGATCAACGCTCCTGCAGCAGTTCAGCTCAGTAAGGATCCTATTCAAAGAGGCACGAACATGGACTTAGACAGTGCGGTAGCCTATGAAGCCGAGATTTTTGGTTTAACCTTTAGTACGCAAGATCAAACAGAAGGTTGTGCAGCCTTTATGGAAAAACGCAAACCTGTTTTCGAGGGACGCTAAGACCCTTCGTTTTTTTAGAACAGTTGAGGAGGAAAGAAAAGTATGTCAAAAGTTACCCAAAAGCTTGAACTTACAAGAAAAAACTATTACAAGGATGCGAAAATCAGCGCTTACGGTGAGAGAAAGCCCGATTATTCAACCATGGGCAGGAAAATTGATAACACCTTTGCCAAACAACGTGAGGTAGTTTGCGTAGAAGCCTGTAGAACGCCCTATGGTAAATCCCTGGGCGCGATGGTGGAGTATGATGCTGCACAATTAGGAGCCTTAGCGATTAAAGAAGTTCTGCGCAGAACCGAGGGCAAAGTTGTTCCTAGCGATGTTGATTATGTCATTATGGGCCAAGTGGTTCAAGCCGGCAGCGGTCAAGTTCCGAGCCGTCAGGCGACTCTTCTGGCAGGACTTCCTGAATCAGTGCCTTCCATTACGGTTAATAAGGTTTGTTCCTCCGGAGTTAAAACCATTGATCTGGGTGCCCAGATGATCGCTCTGGGAAGAGCTGAGATCGTTATAGCCGGTGGTCAAGAGAGCATGAGCAACATACCCTTTGCACTTCCCGATATGAGACGAGGGAAGAAAATGGGCTTTCTAAATGCTGACTGTGAAGACCTGATGGTAAAAGACGGACTTTGGGATGCTATCTACAATCGTCACATGGCTATACATGGGTCTGAAGTCGCCGATGAATTTGGTTA
>JAUZPJ010000403.1 GCA_030706025.1 Bacillota bacterium
GTTTTTCCTTGCCAATGCTTCGAATATGGCTAAATCCTTTGAATCACAATTGGAGATTGAGGCATTTGTGCAAAGTGGCGCAACCCAGCCGGAAGTTCAGGCTTTAAAGAGCAAGATCGAAGCTATGCCCGAAGTAGCCTCAGTGACCATTGTTACTAAGGAACAGGCTCTGGCCGATTTTGGAAAAACAATGGATGGGACCCAAAGCAGCGGTGGATCACAAAGTAGTCTAGTGGCTGATCTCGGAGGAACCAATCCCTTCCCCGATAAATTGACGGTAAAAGTAACGGACGCTAAGAATGTTGTAACTCTTGCAGATCAGTTGTCCACGATGCAGGGGGTAGAGAAAGTCCGATACGGGCAGGGATTTGTTGACAAACTTTTAAAATTCACGCAATGGTTAAGGTGGATTGGTTTAGGTGTGGTTGCTGCTTTTGCAATCGCATCGATTGTGCTTATTTCCATTAACGTCAAAATGAATGTCTTTTCTCGTCGCCGTGAAATTCAGATCATGAAATTAGTAGGAGCAAGCAATGGTTTTATTCGGTGGCCTTTTCTTATTGAAGGGTTGGCACTGGGCTTAGTTGGGGGAACGCTTGCGGCGGCTATTGTCGGCATGGGTTACAATTGGATAAGTATGTATATTCAATCAACGTTAACCTTTTTACCGGTTGTTCAGAATGCGGTCCTCTTTCGTCAGATCTCAGTCGGACTTTTACTCGCCGGGATGGGAATGGGCGCTATCGGAAGTGGTATCTCGCTGCAGAAGTTCCTGCGTGCTTAAATTGAGAACGGAGGGGTCATATGTTCTCAGTCTATTTTTGCTTGTGACGTTGACTTTCTCCTCTCACAGACCCCTTGCGGTTTTTCCCTAATTAATGGATAAGCAGTATTTCTGCATAGGGATAAGCATATAATAGAGCGAGACTTGAGGGAAGGGGTTTGACTTAATTGCAGGAGTGGAATTGGAAAAGAATCGCTAAGCATGTCGGAATTGTTCTACTGATATTTTCAGTCTTGGTTACGGCGTTGGTGGGAGGTGTTATTCTTACTAACGTCGATAATGTGGGGCGGTTAATACGTGTTGTACAACTCGTGCGTAGTGATTACTTAGAAAAGGTAACAACGGACCAGCTAGTGGAAGGGGCCACGAAAGGGATTGTAGATCAATTAGGAGATCCCTATTCGACCTACATGAACGCCAAAGAGAATCAGGAACTTTTTCAAGTTCTAGAAGGGAAGTTCGGTGGGGTTGGGATTGTACTTAGTTTAAAGGATCCCCAAAAACTTGTGGTGCTTCGCCCCATCAAGAATTCACCAGCTAGTAAGGCAGGTATTCAACCGGGCGACATTGTCAGCAAGATTAATGATTCAGAGACTGCTGGTATGGATCAAGACAAAGCTGTAGGTATGATGCGTGGAGATCCTGGTACAAAAGTTAGTTTAGCGCTATACCGGGAGAGTACACATAAAACGTTCACTGTAAACTTAACAAGAGAAAATATTACCGTCCCTACGGTTGAAGGGGAAGCTCTACCGGGACATTCGGATATTGCGTATGTTAGTATTTCTCAGTTTTCCTCAGATACCGGAAAAGAACTTAAAGATACCCTTAATAGCATGAACATTAAAAATTTCAAGGGTCTCATCTTAGATATGAGGTACAATCATGGTGGAGAGCTGAATGCAGCCGTTCAAGTTGCTAGTTATTTTGTACCCGAGGGTCCCGTCGTGTATATTGTGGATAAACAAGGAAACATTGACACGAAAATGGCAGCGGGAACGTATTTAGGAATGCCTTTGGTTGTTCTTGTTAATGAGGAAAGCGCATCCGCGGCAGAGATTGTGGCAGGAGCAATTAAGGACAAGGGAACAGGGAATCTTATTGGAGTTAAGACATTTGGCAAAGGGATTGTGCAAACGATTTTCCCTTTGGATGCCGGGACCAGTGTTAAATTGACGACCGCTAAATATCTCACTCCTAATAAGGTGGATATCCACAAAAAAGGGATTGAACCGGATATAAAGGTTGAGCTTACTAAAGGACAGCAAGCCACTATTTCGCCAACCGACACTAATTTTGACCCCCAACTTCAAAAAGCTCTCCAGACATTACAGGAAAAAGTTAGATAAGGATTGATCGACGCACTCTAATAGGGAGTGCGTTTTCTTTATTCCGAACAACGAAAATCGACGATTGGACATTGATTTTGAGTGACCCTCGTAGGTGTGGCTGCATAGACTACGCTGAACATAAAAAACGACGGGGGTAACAAGCATGGCGACTAAGACAGGGGTGCGACATTACTTTGCCGAAGGAATGACCACGCGAGGATACATATCTTTATTGCCCAACATGATGCCAAGTTGGCGGCGGGCTTTTGTCTTATTAGGAGGCCCGGGGACAGGTAAATCAACGATGATTAAGATGATTGGCTTAGAACTTCTAGATAGGGGATATGATGTTGATTTCTTGAGATCGGCGAGAGATCCCGATTCGATGGCGGGGTTTATTATGCCGCGTAAAGAAGTGACTATGTTGGATGCCATGGAGGTCTCGCCGTTGCGTTGGAGAGCGCCGGGTGTCATTGAAAAATTTGTTGACTTTGGTATGTTTTGTGACGAGCGTAAGTTGGAAAAACAACGGTCCGTTATTACTGAAATTGAAGATCGGTTGCAA
>JAUZPJ010000404.1 GCA_030706025.1 Bacillota bacterium
ATACCGTCATTTTTTTTGCCACGAATTAATCCTCCCACTTAAAAGAGTCATCCTATACATTGTATAGCCGGAACCTAACATATCAAAATAAATCAGGAGTTTTCGAATTACAGCTCTGTATAGAAAGGTAGCTTTTCCCTCGTTATCGAGGCTATTCTCCAAAGATAATCATTGCCCATTATTTCACGTTTATCTTCTTGGAAACCTCTACTTGTAAACAGCCTGAGTGTACTGCTATTCGCAGCGTAACCCGACAAATAGGATGCCCCTTGATCTTTGGCAAACTTACGTAAATTATTGAGCACCTTATCGAGGATCGCATCACTAAAGGAGTCAAAGTCATCATTTTTTACTAAGACAATATCATTGATGAAAATCTCCTGCTTGTTTAGCATGGATAAATGGAGACCGATTAAAGTATCGTCTGAACCGATTGTATCCATCAACTTAATTTGAGGTAATTGAACCCCAATTAAGTCTGCTAACTCCGGGCTATTTTTATAGTTTTCATAATACTCCTGTAAAAGTTCAACAAGAGACTGATTATGTGCTCTTGCTTGCACAGAAATATTATAGTCACTAGGATACTTCAGTCTTATTTCATCATCGCGAATCAACTTTAGCTGAGGGTCCCTTCCCATTTCAGCGATGATGTCATCTAATGGAAATATGCTGTTAATCTGTTCCTCCGTAGGATCCCATTGTTCCGTATAAATACGCCTTGGTTTTATAGTCATTTTTCAAACCCCATCCTTTCACAATTAATTATTACATTACATTCTTGAAGTTTTCACTTTCCGCGAGCTCACAACTTAATTTCTTTGAAACTTTCATTCTTCCACTTTATCTTACACTATTCGTCCAAATCCAATAAATTCCTCCCAACTAATGAAAGAATTCAAATCCATTATAATTATAAAAAGCAACAATAATTGGCCTAAGAATAGCATAAATTTCTAGGGTATTCCATTTGAATAAACGTCATTTACAAAATTAATAGCGTTCTATAGCCGTACATACGGAATTACTTCACCTCCCTATTAAGATTGGCCGAAATCAATGATCATACAGGTCATTGAGGTACGGATCTTTTCGTATAAAAGGATATCTTTGATTAAGGGAGAAGTAGTAAACCCTTATGAAAACAATTTTGAGAGAAGGTGAATCGTTTGATTAGCTCGCAAAGTCAAAGCGCGAGAGAATTCTTAAGTCTTTTATCCAACAACTCGGGGGTTTCTGGTTATGAAGAGTCAATCTCATCGTTAGTCATAGAACGATTTAAACCTTTAACCGATGAAGTCAGTTGCGATACATTTGGAAATGTTTACGCTTTGAAAAAAGGCAATGGCCAACGGGGTAAAGTTATGTTAGCAGCTCATATGGACGAAATCGGTCTTATTGTAAAAAAGATTGATCCTCGTGGTTTCCTTAGTTTTACCACGATTGGCGGGGTGGACCAAAGAACCCTGTTATCCCAAGAGGTGCTCGTTCATGGACGTCAAACTATACCTGGGATAATTACCACTCTCCCCCCTCACCTCCTTCCTAATGGGAACTCAGACATGGCAGTTAACATGGAGGAAATGGCCATAGATGTTGGACTTTCACCCGCCACACTTAGTAATCTAATCCAAGTGGGAGATACCATTACCCTCCGTCGGGAAACCTATTCCTTGCTGAAAAATGTCATAGCGGGTAAATCGTTGGATGATCGCGCTGGGGTAGTTGTAATGCTGGTTTGCCTAGAAGAACTTTCCCGCTTGAAACATGCCCATGATGTCATTGCTGTCGCTACAGCACAAGAGGAAGTTGGAACTCGGGGAGCACGAACTAGTGCCTATACTCTTAATCCAGATCTAGCTGTGGCCATTGACGTTACCCATGCGAGTACCCCAGATACCAAAGGTCAAGTTACAATTGAATTAGGCAAAGGGGGCGCCGTAGCTCTCGGTCCGAATATTCATCCCGCTATTTATCACCATTTTTCGGAAATGGCTCAAGAACACCGTTTGCCGATTCAAATAGAACCTATTCCTGGAGCATCTGGAACAGATGCTTGGGCTATTCAAGTAACCCAAGCTGGAATTCCCACAGGGCTTCTCTCCATTCCCCTCCGTTATATGCATACCTCTGTAGAAACGCTCGACCTACAAGACGTGCTTGATTCTGGAAAACTACTAGCTCGTTTTATCTCTTCCCTACCCGACGATTTGGAGGGATTTCTATGTTATTGAAAAATCTGAGTGAATTAAACGGTACTTCAGGGGCTGAATCCTTAGTGCGTAATTTCTTACGTCAACAAATCGAACCGTTTGTGGATACGATAACCATCGATAAAATGGGCAATTTAATCGCCATCAAAAACGGACATCGACCCGGCCCTAAGGTTATGCTCAGCGCTCATATGGATGAAGTCGCTCTGATGATTGTCGATTTTACCAGCGAAGGCTTTCTTAAATTTAGACCTGTTGGCGGAATTGACGCTCGAATTCTCGTTTCTAAGCCCGTTAGAATCAACGAGACTACCGTCGGGGTCATCGGAGCCAAAGCCATTCATCTGCAAAAGCCTTCTGAACGACAAAAGTCTCTAACCTTTGATCAACTTTACATTGATATCGGGGCCAAATCCAAAGAAGAAGCCACAAAGAAGGTCCAACTAGGGGATTATGCCTA
>JAUZPJ010000405.1 GCA_030706025.1 Bacillota bacterium
AACCTCTTTTGCCCCCCGTGCCTGTAAGAAACTCACAGGTCTATAACCCTCAAAGGCTAATTCTGAATAGGCAGCATCGTGACAAATAAGAAGATCATACTCCTTGGCAAATTCCACAACCTCTTCAAAAAATGAAAGGGGGGCTACTGCCGCAGTAGGATTATTAGGATAATTTAAAAACATAAGTTTTGCCCTTCGGGCAAGATTCGGATCAATCTGCCGTAGGTCTGGCAGAAAGCCGTTCTCCTCTAGTAGAGGAACAGCAACTTTTTCTCCACCAGCCAGTAAAAGCCCTGCTGAGTAAATAGGATATCCCGGATCAGGTATCAGAGCCAAATCACCAGGATCGATATATGTCAGAAAGATATGCGCCAACCCATCTTGAGAACCCATTAATGGCAATACTTCAGTTTCAGGATCAAGGTCAACCCCAAATCGCTTTTGATACCAATCAGCGCAAACGCTGCGAAATTTTTCTGATCCACGAGTTAGAGTATATCCATATTGAGTATCCTCAAGAACCTTTTGACTAAGAACCTTGCGTATACCAAGGGATGGAGCGCGGTCCGGACTTCCAATGCTAAGATTAATTAAATGCTTTCCGGCCTTCTCCAAGTCCCTTTTTAAATTGTCCATTTCAGTAAAAACCGATGCTCCCAAACCCTCTAAACGTTTCGATGGCATAATAGTAATCTCACTCCGTCCTCTTATCTGTTCTAATCCCGAGCTCACTTTACTTTCGACATGATCCCTTACTTTCCTTTAATAAATAATATTTAATATCTCTTAAGTAAAATAGCAACTCTAATAATAGATTAATGACTCACAAGAACAATTTACTCAAAACTTCGCCTTATTATAATCTACGAGAATACGCCTAAATAATTAGCTTGTCCTTATGTACATATTTATCCAGAAATGATATTATAAATTATTTAATTAACGTGAAATGGAGGTACTTAAATGAGTCCCTTTGATTTCTTATTATTAGCCCATCTCATTGGAGATTTTCCCTTACAAACTAGTTGGATGGCAATGAATAAAGCGGAAAAGTGGCTTCCTCTTTTGGCTCATTCTACACTCTATACCGCAGTGATTGAAATAATTTCCTTGGTTGGTTTTGGCGGTTTAGCCCTTTGGCAACTGCTTGTGGTTTTGCTTGCCCATGTTCTTCTTGACCGACGTAAATTTGTAGCCTGGTGGGTGAAAAAAGTCATGCGTACCGATCTGTCAGGAAACGGCTGGCTTGGCATCATGGTTGATCAAGTTTTTCACGTAACCATCCTTGCTTTAATTTTTCAAATAATGTAACAAAATTAAATACCTTAGCTTTTCACATGATCCCTTGAGGTAAAACACTTACAGGGGATTTTTAATGGGAAAATATCTAGAGTTGCATAATAGTGAACACTAACTTATGGAATTAGGGTCTAATGTCAATAAAAATTAACTATAACATACTTGATGGTAGTTCTGCTATAATTTTCATATATAGAACTAACCTGGACTCTACCTTCAAGGAGTGACCTATATGCACGAACTGCAAGATATTAAGATTAAGCTCAAAGAAAACCTTGCTCCTGAACAAATGTTACACATAATTTTTCATTACGTATCACTAATTGCTTCGGAAAAAGATCTAGACCTTCTCTTACTCTACATGGCGGATATGGGACGCGATCTTATTCTAGCAGATCGCTGTACCTTATGGCTTCACAACAAGGAAACCCATCAACTCTGGACAAAGGTGGCCCATGGAGTTAAAGCTTTAACAATGCCTGATGAGGTGGGATTAGCGGGTTACGCCCTGATGAAGAACGAAACTATCTTTATTGAAGATGCTTATAAAGATCCGAGATTTAATCCCGAAATGGATCTGAAAACCGGCTACCATACACAGTCCGTTCTGGTAATTCCGATACAAAATCAAAACGGCGAAACCATGGGCGTATATCAAGCGATCAATAAATTAACGTCGGATGGTGTATTCTCACTACAAGATATGAATCTTTTATCCCTCGCTGCTTCGTATAGTGGCAAAGCCCTGGAATCAGCCTTACTAGATCAGGAGATTGAACAAACGCAGAGGGAAATTATCTTTACAATGGGGGTAATCGGAGAAAGCCGTTCCAAAGAGACGGGGAATCATGTGAAGCGAGTTGCTGAATATTCGAAAGTCCTCGCTCTTAATTATGGATTAAGCCCTAGTGAATCAGATCTTATTAAAGTGGCTTCCCCTATGCATGATATTGGCAAAGTGGCCATACCCGACGACATTTTAAAGAAACCTGGAAAACTCTCTGATGAAGAGTTTAGCATGATGCAAGCACATACAGAGATCGGCTACGGACTCTTAAAAGAATCCCATCGCAAAATTCTACGCTCGGCGGCAATTATTGCCCATCAGCACCATGAAAAATGGAATGGTACTGGGTATCCTAAAGGTCTAAAAGGAGAAGAGATTCATATCTACGGTCGTATAACCGCAATTGCCGATGTGTTTGATGCTTTAGTCAGTGATCGTTGTTATAAGAAAGCTTGGGATCTTGACCGGGTAATAAATCTCTTTAAAGAGGAACGCGGTGTCCAATTTGATCCTAAACTCGTTGATGTTTTCCTAGGTTGTTTGGAAGAGATTTTGGTTTTGAAAGATAAGTATGCCGATTGAG
>JAUZPJ010000406.1 GCA_030706025.1 Bacillota bacterium
CTCACTGGCTTTTAGCGAATCCAATGTTTGGTTATTATGCAGAACAATTGCAATCAGCTCGCAAAACACGGAAATTAACCCGGTATCATTCTCTGAAAATCCCCCGGGTTTGTTTCCCAGACCTAAAAGACCTATAACTTTATTCTTAAGCATTAAAGGTGCATATAACGCATTATCTATTTTAATATGCCCTTCCGGTATTATCTTCTGCCACTCGCAATTAACAAAATCATTGTTATAGACCGCTTTTTCGCTATTAAATGCTTCCACCTGAATACCGCGAATTGTCACAGGTAGTTGTAAATCGCAGGTGCAATTTTGACCACCTAATTCTATATGGTGCACATCATAGCATTGGTCATTGTCCAGTAACATCATATACCCTGCTGTTGCACCAACTAAGTTCAAACAGGCGTAAAATATCTCTTTTGTCGTGGATTTATAATCCTGACATTTTAACACTGAACGAGTGGCCTCGAATAATGCCTTAACTTCTGCCTCGCGCTGTTGAGATTCCGCCAGCGTTTTCAATAACCTTTTTTCTACTTGCTTGCGTTCAGTAATATCTGTTACGGCAATTAACAAACACTTATTACCGTTTAATTCAACTAACTCAGCCGATAAAAGTGATACACAAACTTCCCCCGACTTAGTGTTGAAACTAACTTCTTTGTCACGGATTGGTTGTTGTTCAAGAAGCGTACTTATGATTTTGTCACGTTGTTTAGGATTAGCCCAAAGTTTTAACTCTGATGCTGTTCGGCCAAGAACTTCTTCACGGCTGTAACCTATAGAACGTAAAAAACTATCATTAACTTCAACCACATTATTATCCTTAAGCCTTGAAATAACCATCATTGATGGACTTGAATTAAATGCTTTGTGAAAACGTTCTTTAGAAAAACGTAAATTTTCCTCTAACTGTCTACGTTCAGTAATATTTCGACCAACAGCATACAATAACCCCTTTTCAACTAATGGGGTCAATGTCCACTCAAACCATTGATAAGAACCATCCTTGTTAATATAGCGGTTCTCAAAATCCCTTATTATTACACCCTGGAATGCCTCTGTCACCACCTTATTTGTCCTTTTTAAATCATCTTGATGTACAAAATCATTAACAAATTGTAACGCCGTTTCCCCAACAATGTCCTTCGGGTCACATCCAACACTTTTACAAAACATATGATTAATGTGTTTTATCGTTCCATCAAGTTTGACAACTGCAAACGCGTCCGGGAAAAGATTAATGAAGCTATTGAATTCATCTTTAGTTTGTCTGAGTTGCACCAATTCGTTGATTAATTGTTCTTTTGTTTTTTCCTCATCCCTCATAATTCTGCCCCCAAAACATCAATAAAGCCAATAATTTATTTAAATATAAGTTTATGCAAAGGATAACAAATTACCTTCAGAGATTTTAGGTAACAATGTCGAATGCTTTAATGATAGCTCCTTTCATTTCCGGTTAATCCATATCTTCTCTAATCCTTCTTCCCAAATAAAAAATAAAAGCCAGACCCCCAAATGGTCCAGCGGCGATAGTACACTGATAAGTTTCACTTATTAGCTTCAAACGTCTCGTAAAAATCATGTTCAACGTCGAAAATACTTGTATACCTTTGATCGACACCCATCAGCCTTTTTAAAAGTGATAGTTCCTTTGGCTGCAACTGCAATTCGTCATACCAAGGGCGCTTCTTAAAGCCTTTGAGTTGAAAAGAAGAGTAATACAGGTGCAGAAGGAAGTCTCCCAAAAATGCGAAGTCCATATCTGCCCTGTATTTCTCGTTATTAATCCAACGAGCAAGCCCAAAATCAACAAGGTTAACCTTTTGACCATCATACAATGCATTTGGTACCCTTATGTCTCTATGCACTATGCTCTTTGAATGCATGTACTTTAAAATTTCAATTAATTGGCGTCCTACTCTGTAGATCTCTGCTCTTTCAAAGACGTACTTGTCAAGATAAATAATGTCCTCGAATGTTTTACCTTCCTTGAATTCAAGTACATAGCCATAGAAGTCCTTACGTTCAATCTTTTTAATAAACCGAGGAACGCTCTCATGCTGTAAGCTCCTTAGAATTTCTTCCTCAAACCGGGCCTTTACTCCGGCTTTCTTCAGCATTCCCCTTTTTAGTTGCTTGAGAATATACGATTTCTGATCCTGAGAAACCTGATAGCAGATACCAAACCGGCCTTCTCCTATGATTTTCTCGATCGCATAGTCAGCTATTTGCTCAGACGGCTTATATAATTTGTCCCGTCTAAATAGGCTTAAGACCATGAACTCTTACGGCGATGATGACTTGATGAATACCTGTCGTGGCGATGTGAACCGGACCGTGAATGCCTTTTCGAACCTGTCAAGGCCTCTAAGATTTTACCCAGTATTCCTCCCGAGCCATGCGGCCTTTTATAATGCCCGCCGCCATGATTCGGATCCGGGTAATGTCCCCTATTTTTTGATCTTGAAAATGAACTCATAGTCAATCCCCCTAAAATCGCTTTCTTTTTAGTGTCTTTACGTTGTTTGTCATTTAAGCACAACAAAAAAAACTCTATGATTATTCTTTAGTTGCTAGACACCCATTAATGGTAACAAATCAGAGTGATTCATATTGTGCTTGTATTTACTCCCATAGAAGTAGA
>JAUZPJ010000407.1 GCA_030706025.1 Bacillota bacterium
AAAAGAGATGTCTGTGGCGACTCAGGACCAACAGATTCTGGAAGTGAAACTTAATAACCCAGGATTTACTGGTAAAGCACCTGCGGCTGTAGTTGCAAAAGAACGGGAGAAACTAGAAGGAATTCTGGCTCGTAAGGGTGCCTTAGCAGAACGGTTAAAGGAGTTAAAACAAAACTCATAACCTTATTTATAACCCTATATTGGTCCCAAAGTATCCGAGTTTCCCTTTTACTGAAATCAGGTAACGCAAAATGTGGTTATCGTAAAAAGCGGAGCATGTAATTGTTCTTGAGGAGGAAAAACGAGAATGTCCCAAAAAGATCTGGAACAGGACTATCAGGAGAGTTTACAATACCTTGTCAACCTAACGACCTTTGGTATGAATTTTGGTTTGGAACGAATCCAAGAACTTCTTAGACGATTAGGAAACCCCGAAAAAGACTTGCGCGTGATCCATGTAGGTGGTACGAATGGTAAGGGTTCAACGACTGTCATGATTGCTCGGATTTTGCGGGAAGCTGGATACAGAGTAGGGGTATTTACGTCCCCTCATTTACACGATTATCGGGAACGCATGACCATCAACGGTCAGATGATTCCTAAGGAAAGGGTGATTGAAGAAATCGCCCAAGTACGCCCGCATCTTGAAGCTATGATTGCCGCAGGATTTGAGCATCCGACCGAGTTTGAAGTAAGTACATCCATGGCCTTTCAATATTTCAAAGAGGAGAATGTTGATTTTGCTCTCATCGAAGTGGGATTAGGGGGAGCGATCGATTCAACGAATGTTGTTTCTCCGTTGATTTCTGTCATAACCAATGTCGCGATGGATCATATGGATTATTTGGGTCCCGATGTGGTTTCGATCGCTCGGGTAAAAGCCGGTATTATTAAACCCAATTCCATTGTGGTAACGGCTTCGGACAACCCGGATGTAGTCCAAGTATTGCGTGAACAAGCTAAGGCCAATGGGGTCCCTCTTTGGCTGGTAGGGGAAGATGTTCGCTGGGAAAGCAAATGGAGCGGGGAGCTTGAACAGGAATTTGATCTTATAGGGTTACATGGAACGTACCTAAAATTACGCACGCATTTGATCGGGTACCACCAAATCCGCAATGCCGCTACAGCGGTTACGGTTTGTGAACTACTTCAAAGCGAATATGATACCAATATCTCTCGCGAAGCTATTTACGCCGGATTGCGTGAGGTGGCGTGGCCGGGGCGTTTAGAACTCTTGTCCCTGAATCCCAAAATTCTCTTAGATGGTGCCCATAATGTGGATGGTGCAGAGTCGTTGGTAAAAGCCATCCCGCTTTATTCGCGGAAACGCCTTATCTTGTGTTTGGGAATGTTAGCAGACAAGGAACGAGAAAAAGTCATTAATATGCTTGTGCCCTTGGCAGACGAAATTATTATTACTCGTCCAAATTCACCGCGAGCGGGGGATTGGAAGGCTCTGGGGACTTTGGCAGAAGGCCATGGCCGGCCCGTTACATGCATTGAGGACCCTAAAGAAGCCGTTATTTTCGCGCTTGGACGTCTAGAGGAAAATGATATGCTTTGTGTCACGGGTTCAATATATATGCTATCGGATGCACGTCAAGCTTTATTGGACAGACTAAAGCATTAGGTGATACAATACTCCGTGGAATGAAAATAGGTTGAATCGGTGGTATGCATTGTTTGTTGGAAATTGGGGAATCTGATCAATGGAAATACTCTCGCGGCGATAGTAAATTTGAGGTTGGAGGTTAATGTATGTTTGGTTTAGCACCAAAAGAAGATAAATTTTATCAGCTTTTTTCCCAAAGTACCGATATCATCTGCAAAGCCCTTCGTAGACTGCAAGGGATTATGCAACAAGACTGTGTTTCCGCAGAAGACGCCGCTCAAATGCATCGATTTGAACATGAAGCGGATAACATCACCAATCAAATCTTGGAACGTCTAAACTCTACGTTTATTACCCCATTGGATCGTGAAGATATCTACAAGTTGGCCCAAGTCCTCGATGATGTTGTGGATTTCTCGGAGGGGACAGTGGAGCGTATGCACCTATACCGTACGGGCAAACCTTCCCCCGGGGCGCAAGAACTTGTCCACTTAGTAGGATTAGCTGCTGAGCAGATTCTAACTGCTTTCTCGTGTCTAGGAAACATTCACAATAAGAAATCGAAGATTCTGGCTGCGGCCGAAGAAATTTATAACCTTGAAAGTTCTGGAGATAAGCTCTACCGTCAAGAAGTGGCCAGACTATTTGACTGTGAGAAAGACCCCATTGAAATCATTAAATGGAAAGAGATACTAGAACACATTGAATCAACGCTGGATCATTGCGAAGCAATTGCAGATCTTCTCAAAAGCGTGGTTTTAAAATATGATTAGTGGTGTAACCATGATGCTCGTAGTTGTCGTTGCTTGTGCTTTGGCTTTCGATTATATCAATGGATTTCATGATACCGCTAATGCAATTGCCACAAGTGTGTCAACTAGGGCCCTATCCCCAAAACGGGCAGTAGTTCTGGCATCTATCTTGAATCTTTTAGGGGCTCTCTATAGTACCGGAGTTGCCCAAACTATCGCTAAGGATATCGTTAATCCGAAATTTGCAACGCAAGAAGTTGTCATTGCTGCTTTGTTAAGTGCAATCGCCTGGA
>JAUZPJ010000408.1 GCA_030706025.1 Bacillota bacterium
AGACCGTCAGGACTGATATCCCAACTTTTAGCCAGAGATGGCTCAACCTTGGTAGAATCCTTGTTGTACTTTAAAAGCCCTTCGTAGATATTACTCATGACCTTTGCGGACTCACCGTCGTCAACGAGTGCTGGATCCAGTCCCCTAGGCTCTGCACCCTGAGCATAAATCAGAGTATCGCTGGTTTTTGATGCGGTGTTGCTCTCCGTGCTGCTTGCTTTACTGCCGCCACAGCCTGTTAAGGAAACAAGGACAAGCGTTGCTGACAGAGCAAGAGCCATGATTTTTTTTACTTTTCTCATTTTCTTCCTCCTATTTTTCGAATTAGAAATATTACATATTTCCCGTGTTTTATATAACACCTCCGAATTGTTTTACATAATTATAGCAAAAGGGTTAAGTCAACTAAAGAAATAAAAAAGAGAAAAAGTACAATTGATTATTTAGTATCGAATTTTAACGAAAAAACCCTTAGGAATTCTCCTAAGGGGGCAATGCCTAAAATCAAATCCAACAGTATCGATTTTTTGGTCTTCCTATTTTTTGATAACTAGGAATTGACCGCACCTTGCCATTATGAACGAGATACGTAAGATATCGATAAACTGTAGGAACGGCTAACGATAATTCCCTCGAAATCTCGTCCACTGTAATAGGTTGCTGACAGGCCGTGAGATATCGTTCTATATAAGACAGGGTTGATTTGCTGATTCCTTTGGTCACAAACACTTCGTATTGCATTTTTGGTGTTGCTTGAACGGTCTTCGTCATATCCAACAACCGCATATGCAATTGAACGCGAGAAATCAAATCCGGTGTTTTGACAGGCTTTAGTGCAAAATCGGTCGCGCCTGCATCCAGAAAACGATCGGCAATTTCCTGCCTTTCGTCTACGGTGAGTACAAGAATAGGTATCTGTTGATCTTGTTCCCGAATCAAGCGAACCGTCTCTAAGCCATCAATTTCAGGCATGTGATAATCCACTAAAATGATATCGGCTCCATGGGTGAGGAACCCCTCAATTCCCTCTCTTCCATTTGAATAGGCTAAGGGTTCCCATCCAACAAACGCAAATATTTCACTTAACGTATAGCGCAGAGTCGGCTCATCATCCATAATTATTATTCTCATTGGCTTTCTCCTAGTGGCAGAGTTATCCAAACCTTTGTTCCCTGACCTATTTCGCTATTTATATTAACGAATCCTTCGTGTCCTTCTGCAACTTGTCGTACAAAAGCTAAGCCAACTCCAGGATGGTTTTTTGTGCTGTATCCGGTCTTCCAGATTCTTTTTACATCATTTTCCGAAATACCACATCCATTGTCTTCTACCTCTAATTTCACAGTGTTTTGCGATGTCTTGGCGCGCAAGACTACCCTTCCATTCTCCCGCTCTTGAATGGCATCTAACGCGTTATCAATTAAATTTATGATTGCCCGAGTCACCCTGATTTTATTGATATAAAGACTCGATTGAGGTTCTCCCTCTAATTCAATATCTACCGATAAATTCGTACCACTTAGACGACTAGCCCGAATATAATCAATGAGTTCTTTAAGCTCACACCAGTTCTTTCGATCCTCATACAAAATTTCCGAAACCATTTTGCTCATGGAATTAATTGAGCCATAGATAGTTTTACAGTATTCTTGCATCTTAGGATCCGGCCATCGTATCTCCATAAGCGAAACCAGTCCCTCGATTGTGGTAAGCGGGGTTTTAAGATCATGGACAAGATGGAGAACTTCACGTCCTGAACGAGATTCATTGGCTTCAAGTTGGGCACGATGTAGGTCTTGTGAAATAGCCCATTTCTCCATATATAAGATCAAGTAAATCCATAAAGTGATAGCACTAGCAACGAAGATTAAAAATAGTACATTTGCATAAAGTGAAAGAACCTGATCAAATCCAATTTGAATCGCTACCTGTTTTATTTTAATCGATAGAGAACCCTTTCCGAAACCATAAGAAGTAAGAAAAGGAACTTGATTTAACCAAGCAACACCAAAAATCAATTGAGAAAAAACCATTAGTTTCATTCCCATATTTAATTTTTGTTTGCTAAGTTTCTGCATCACCACAATCGATAGCCAAAGAAAAATATCAGTGGCCCCAAAACTATAGCTTAATGGAGTAATCAGATTGACGATCACATAGGCAAGCGGTACAACAGTCAGAGGAATGATGGTTTTAAATTCAGGGTAATTGCAAGCTTCTGCCATCCCATCTCCTAACATCACCACGCTAAGAAATTGAGGAATGGAAATAATGGTATTTAGTGAAACGACGAGAAAGGCATCAACCATTAACGCACTTCCGTCTGGTTTTTGGTTCATCGTTTGGAGTAATTGATCTAATCCAATAAGTTGAGGTTTTAACCAATACGGTATTAAAATTCCCAACAAAAATAATCCAATTCCTATCCACATTTTTCTTGACCTAACAACTCTCCCCACCACATTACCACCTTTCCTATCACATTATTATAACATGATTAGGAAAAGCGGATAATTTCTTTCTGCTGAGGCTCGGCCCAATCTTTTTCCAGATTTACCAAAAGTGGTCGTTAATAATGAAAGGCCCCCGCGTCCGGGGGCCTTTTTGCACAATGTCCCATAGCCTTGGCCATTTCTATAGGACAAGATTATTGAA
>JAUZPJ010000409.1 GCA_030706025.1 Bacillota bacterium
ACACTCAGTTCCATGCCTGCTAAATTATACAAATTCTACAATAAATATCTTGACTGATCATACCAGGTACGAAATGTTGATTATTAGAGAATATTAAGGAGACGTTCACCATCATGGCTCTTAACCTTTTGAGGATTATAATATGAAAATTGAGATAAATAAGGTAAGCTTAAGTATCCAGCAAGGTATACAGCTGACGGAGATTCTTAAAGGAGTATCTCTTGGAGTGCATAGTGGCTCGATCCATGCTCTACTCGGTCCTTCCGGAAGTGGAAAGAGTACGTTGCTTTATGCTATCAATCGTTTACGTGAGATTCAGCAGGGAGAAATCACCCTAGATGGGAAGGATATTCGCAAAATCAATGTTTATGAACTTCGTCGCCGAATCGGACTAGTGATGCAAAAACCCATATTCTTTCCCGGTACTGTCGGAGAAAATATTTTATATGGCCCTAATTTGTGGGTCAAAGACAAATCTGCTTTAACCGATCCAAGATATTATCTAGAGATGGTTCGACTTGATCCAAATTGGGTGTCACGCGACCCGAATACTCTTTCTGGTGGACAACAACAGCGAGTATCTCTTGCCAGAACTTTGGCGAATAACTCAGAGATTCTCTTGCTTGATGAACCAACTTCTGCCTTGGATGCTCAAGCGTGTGAACACCTTGAAACTCTCATTACAAGCCTTTGCACAGAACGAAAATTGACCGTTATATGGGTGACACATGATGTGTTGCAAGCTAAACGCATTGCCCAGGATGTGACGCTCCTGTATCAGGGTAGATCTGTAGAGCACGGAGATGCGATGCATTTCTTTTCCGGACCAAGAACAGACGAAGGCCGAACCTATCTTGCTGGAAAATTGGGGGAAAGGTCATGAGCTGGCTGGCATTAAGCATGTCTCTGGGATTTGTCGGATTAGCAGCAATTGTATCGCGGTATCAAGAACTTGGTTTGGAAAAAGAATTGGCTGTTGCTGTTATTCGCACACTGATTCAACTTACGGTCGCAGGCTATGCTCTGTCATATGTGTTTGCCTCCCATTCACTCATATTCATGGGGCTAATGCTGGCACTAATGATGGGAGTGGCGGCCAAAAATGCGGCGAAGCGGGGCAAAGGAATTCCAGATGCTCTACGCATTGTCCTACTAGGAATAGTGATCAGCGAAGCCCTTACACTTGCAATTTTACTCCTCTTTGGAATTATTCCTGGAACACCCCAGTACGTTATTCCCTTAAGCGGAATGATTATCGGGAACAGTATGGTTGCGAGTGGGGTGACATTAAACCGTCTAAGCTCCGAGTTCATACTCAGAAGTGGGGAAGTAGAATTAGCACTTTCACTTGGGGCTAACCCAAAGAGGGCGTCACTGTCAGTAGTTAAAGCATCGGTTAAGGCTGGAATGATCCCCACCATTGATTCCATGAAGACGGTTGGTTTAGTTCAATTACCCGGCATGATGACAGGACAGATTCTCGCCGGCGCAGATCCCATTCAAGCTGTTCGTTATCAGATTTTAGTAATGTTTATGATATCGGGTGCTACCGCCGTTTCAAGTCTCATTGTAGTATTTCAAGGTTATCGCACTTATTTCACTCTAGCTGCCCAACTAAATGTTCCTAGCCATCATAGCTAGGAATTATTCATTTTAGTTCAGAAAGATTTAATATAGTTTTGGCTCTATGCTTTGCTATCCTTAATTTAAGAGTTTGAACATTAGAGGATATATTTATTACCTACATGTTCTTGAATGGAGGGGTTTATTTGGGTTTCCGTTTTGTCTTCGGCCGTGCTGGAAGTGGTAAGAGTACTTTATGTCTGGAAGAAATCCGTGCCGAACTGCGGATAAAACCATGGGGGGATACGCTGATCCTTCTTGTCCCCGAGCAAGCAACATACCAAATGGAAGTGGCCTTAGCCAATACTCCTGATCTAGGTGGAAGTTTACGGGCCCAAGTTCTGAGCTTTCGACGATTAGGTTGGCGTGTTTTTTCCGAAACTGGAGGGGGGAAAAAGATTCTAATCGGCGCAACGGGCAAACGGATGCTTTTGCGGCGAATTCTCTTGAAGCATCGTCTTCAATTAAAAGCATTCGCCCGCTCTGCAACCCGACCAGGCATGGCTGATCTTGTTGCACAAACAATTGGAGAATTTAAAACGTACCGAATAACAACGAACGATTTACGCCAGGTTAAACAAACAACGGGGATTTTGACAGATAAGCTTAAGGACTTAGCTTTAATATATGAAGAATTCCAAACGGCGCTAGGTCGGGAAATTCGTGACCCAGACGATGAATTGGCGGTTCTAGCGGAAAAGATTCCCTTTGCAACCCTTCTTCAGGGGGCACGGGTTTGGGTTGATGGGTTTACGGGATTTACCCCTCAGGAATTAGAGGTCTTAAAAATCATTATGTTAACGGCCGAGGAAGTTGTCGTAACCTCCCCCCTAGATCCTGTTTTAGTATCACAGGAACCTGAGCGAGAAGAGGAGACCTTTAAAGCTGGTGAGGAATTATTTACTGGACCTTGGCAGACTTATCAGGATCTAATTCAGATTGTCACAGAGACCGGTACCTATATGCACTCTCCCACAATTCTTGAGACATCAAAACGTTATAAA
>JAUZPJ010000041.1 GCA_030706025.1 Bacillota bacterium
AGTGGTCCCAATACACTGAGTGACTCCCCGCACCTGGCATTGGCTAATAGTTCGGTTCCCCGCCCTACGATTCTGTAAAGTAAGGTGACTTCATCGCTATCCGGAGAAATCCCCGCAATACTAATAGGCCGTCTAAGCAAGGGATCAAATGAAACAAGTGCTGGATTATGAACCTGTATAGATACGAATTGTCCAGCTTTGGCCTTTCGGGCTATCGGTCCATTTAGGACCAGTCTTCTTAGCCTTTGATCTTCTGCTCCTATAGGTTCATGAGCAACAACTATTCCTTTTGTAAGCATGGCAACATCTTCTTTCAAAATCTGTAGCTCTTAGTTTGTACCACTTGCATCGCTGACATTGTTGTAAGGGCAATTAATGAATTGCCCTTACAATGAACGTCACGCCTTACAACGGCAAAAGACCTGGCGAAATACTTTCAAGCACGTGGAGTAAAGCCGCAGCGGTATCAAGACTTGTAAAACAAGGAATCCCATGTTCTACAGCTGCTCTGCGGATTGCAAACCCATCGCTTTCCTGAATTCGGCCATGGGTCGTTGTATTGACGACATATTGGATCTTTTGTTTCCGGATTCCGTCAATAATTTCATTGGATCCGTCGTGGAGCTTGGCAATTTGTTCCACTCTCAATCCCTCACACCTTAAATAACGCGTTGTCCCCTCGGTTGCTAAGAGGCGAAACCCTAATTCGGCGAAACGTCTTGCAAGGGCAGCCCCTTCGGCCTTATCACGATCGGCTAAGGTCACAAACACAGAACCATACGTCGTGAAAGACATACCGGCTCCTTGCAGTGCTTTGTAAAGGGCCTTTTCATAGGTCCGATCCATCCCCATCACTTCGCCGGTAGATTTCATCTCCGGACCCAAAGAAGGTTCGACTCTTTGAAGCTTAGAGAAGGAGAACACCGGGGCTTTGACAGCGACCCTTTCCCCTATCGGCCAGAGTCCTTGCGGTATATCAATTTCGTCCCATTTTCTCCCCATAATCACTTGGGTTGCCCAGTCAATGATGGGAACCCCCGTAACTTTGCTAAGGAAAGGAACTGTGCGACTGGAGCGCGGGTTAACTTCAAGAACAAAGAGGTCCTTCTGATAAATTACATATTGAATGTTCAAGAGGCCTTTGATGTTTAAAGAGCGAGCAAGTGATTCAGTCAAAGTGATAATACGTTCTTGCATACTCCTATCTAACGTCTGGGGGGGATAAACGGCTATGGAATCTCCCGAGTGGACCCCTGCCCGCTCTAAATGTTCCATAATTCCAGGAATAAAGACGTTTTTCCCATCCGAGATGGCATCCACCTCTACCTCAGTCCCCAGTAAATATTGATCCATCCAGATTTCCTGATCAGAAGAAGCCGATAATGCACGTTTTACAACAGCCTCTAATTCTTTTTCTTCATAAACTATGTCCATGGCTCGTCCACCTAATACATAAGAAGGACGAACCACCAGCGGAAATCCTATTTGTTGGGCTACATGCTGCACTTGTTCCATGTTCGTGGCCCCGCCTCCGTGCGGCCGTTTTGCTCCCAGCTCTTGGAGAACTCTGTCAAAAGTTCCCCGCTCCTCCGCTCGGTCTATATCATCCACCGAGGTGCCCAAAATCCGGTATCCACGTCTGGCAAGCCCACTGGCCAAGCCAATTGCAGTCTGTCCGCCAAATTGAACTACAACACCATCAGGCTGTTCTTTGTCCAAAATTGCCGAGACATCCTCTAAGGTTAGTGGTTCAAAATAAAGACGATCTGCTGTGTCAAAATCTGTTGAGACTGTCTCAGGATTGTTGTTGATAATAATGCTTTCAAAACCCGCTTTTCTCAAGGCCAAGACCGCATGCACTGAACAATAATCAAATTCAATCCCCTGCCCTATTCTGATCGAACCTGATCCTAAAACGACCACTTTGGGCCGTTTGTGAACTTCTCCTTCATCTTCAACATCATAGCTAGAATAGAAATAGGGTGTTGTGGCTTCAAACTCTCCAGCACAGGTATCAACCATCTTGAAAACCGGGCGCAGGCCATGTTCAACTCTGAATCGGTAAACCTCATCTTCTGTACTCTTCCACAGGGATGCAATTTCCACATCTGCGAACCCGAGGCGTTTGGACTGCAGCAGCACTGTTAGATCCCACGGCGCTTTTTCTAAGACATCGATATTCTCTACTAAACGATTGATTATTTTCAAGAAATAGCGGTTCCAACCCGTCATCTCTGCCAACCTTTCCACAGTCCAGCCTCGTCTGAGTGCCTCTGCTAGAACGAAGAGCTGGCGATCATCCGGCTTTAGGCAGGTAGATTTTAGTTCGGAATCAGCTAATCCCTCAAGCTCTGGAAGTCGAATACCGTACGCCTTGATATCGAGTGAGCGTACCGCTTTGAGAAGGGCGGTTTCCAAGTTTCGACCAATACCCATGACTTCTCCCGTCGCCTTCATCTGAGTGCCCAAATGTCGATCAGCTTCCGAGAATTTATCAAAAGGCCAGCGGGGAATTTTAACCACAACATAGTCTAGGGCTGGTTCAAAACAAGCGGAGGTCTTCCCTGTAACTGCATTCTTGAGCTCCGTCAAAGCATACCCCAAGGCAATTTTAGCCGCTACTTTAGCAATTGGGTATCCCGTAGCCTTTGAGGCAAGGGCGCTTGATCGGCTGAGACGGGGGTTAACCTCAATCACAACGTATTCCATACTTGAAGGATGAAGTGCGAACTGGACATTGCATCCCCCTTCAATTCCCAGTCCATTGACAATTCTCAGGGACGCACTGCGCAGGGCCTGAACCTCCCGATCGGTCAAGGTTTGGCAGGGGGCTACAACAATACTGTCCCCTGTATGTATACCGACAGGGTCCATATTTTCCATGTGGCAAATCGTGATGCAGTTGCCGACTCCGTCGCGTAAGACTTCAAACTCGACTTCCTTCCAGCCGGCTACACTGCGCTCTACGAGAATCTGCCCAATGAGACTAGCTTGCAGGCCACTTGCTGCAACCTGTGCCATTTCCTCAGCACTATGCACGATTCCTCCCCCAGTCCCTCCCAAGGTGAAGGCTGGGCGGACAATAAGCGGGTATCCCGTTTCCTTGGCAAAGGAAAGTGCTTCATCTGCCCCGGATACAATCTTGCTTTCCGGAATGGGCTCACCTAATTCCTGCATCAAGGCTCGGAAACTATCCCGATCTTCCGCTTGATCGATACTTTTTAGAGAGGTCCCCATCAGAGCAACCTCGCAGCGTTCCAAGACCCCGCGTTTAGCCAGCTGATACGCCAAGTTCAGCCCGGTTTGCCCTCCCATTGTAGGGATTAACCCATCTGGCCTTTCTCGTTCGATGATTCGTTCGACAGATTCAACGGTCAGGGGTTCAATATAGACTCGATCCGCAGTTTCTCGATCCGTCATGATGGTTGCGGGGTTTGAGTTCACAAGGATGACTTCCACTCCTTCTTCTCTCAGAGCCCTGCAAGCCTGCGTGCCAGCATAGTCAAACTCAGCGGCCTGCCCAATCACAATGGGACCAGATCCGATCACCAGAACCTTTTTCCATTCTTTCTTGGGCATTCTTATCTTCTCCCCTTTCGCGCTAAACATCTCTCGACGGATTCCTTAAACTGATCAAAAACTTTAGTATTCTCCTCGGGACCCGGAGCCCCTTCTGGATGGAATTGAACTGATAGGATCGGGTAGGTGAGATGCTCCATTCCTTCTACCGTCCCATCATTAAGGTTGCTTAAGGTTACTTCAAAACCTGAACCTTCCAAAGACGCTCCCTCCACCGCGTAGCCATGATTTTGGGACGTCATAGTCGCTTTTCCCGTGCGCAAATCCATAACCGGATGATTTCCGCCGCGATGTCCATAAGGAAGCTTGTAGGTTGCCCCGCCTGCCGCTAAGGCCAAAAGTTGATGCCCTAAGCATATGCCCAAAGTGGGCAGTTGATGATACAACTGACGAACCACAGCTACAATTTCCGGTAATTCACTAGGATCTCCGGGTCCATTACTCAGCACCATTCCACTCGGTCGTTGCCTAAGGATTTCCTCTGGGGTTGACCCAGCCGGGAACACCATGATTCTAAATCCTCTCTCCTGCAGGTTACGAATAATATTCCGTTTAACCCCAAAGTCAAGTACGGCGATTAAAGGACCCGAACCAGGTATTTCGTAGGCTTCCCTGACTGTTGAACGATAAACCCAATGTTCACTTTTCTCAGTATTTGTATCATGGTTCCGAAAGTTTTCCCAAAAGTCAAGCCCATCTTCTTGATTTTTAACCAACACGCCGGGCAGTGTCCCAAATTGACGTAGATATCTCGTCAAGGCCCGAGTATCCACGCCCTTTAAGCCCTGAACATCATATTGCTGACAATATTCCTCCAAGGACCCCTCACCATGCAAACTTCCCTCTCCCTCAGAAAGTTCCCGCACAATCAGTCCCTGCAGACGAGTTTTAGCCGCTTCATTTTCTTCGTGGTGCCAGCCATAATTTCCAATTTGCGGTTGTGTCAGGACGAGAATCTGTCCTGCATAGGACAAATCCGTTACCATTTCCTGATAACCGCTCATGGAAGTATTAAAGACGACTTCCTGAGCTGTCACCGAGATGGAATGTTTCGTCCACACTCCAAACTCTTCCCCCTCAAAGGTCGTACCATCCTTAAAAACGAGATAAGCCACCTTCGGCACTTCCTCTCTGCTCTCTAATTTTCTTACGTTCTCTAAGCTACTCTCCCTAGCTCCCACAGCGAATACCCTGCTATATTTAAGGAAGTTAATTGATCTTTAATAGATTTCTTAACTTCTGTTATAAGTCGTTCTATTCTTTATAATACCATTCTATCTTTCTGTACTAGTCTGCCTTCCACCCACACCATAACGGGTAACCCCTGGAAACTCTTTCCTAAAAATGGGGTATTGCGCGCTTTCGAAACTAAATTAGCGGGCTTAATGACTTCCTTATAATCCGGATCAAAAAGAACCATATCTGCTGGAGCTCCAGGCTTTAGAGTTCCACCATTCAAGCCGAAGCGTTTAGCTGGAGAAACACTCCAAGCCTCAACGACTCGATCCAAGGATAGCCGTCCCGGTACCACTAAATGCTGCCAAACTGCACTTAGAGCAGTCTCAAGACTCGCAATTCCAAACGGTGCTTCAGCAAAAGGTCTAGTCTTTTCCGCCTGTGTATGGGGAGCATGATCGGTTGCAATCATATCGATCGTTCCATCTTTAAGCCCTTCAATGAGCGCCTCTCTGTCTTCTTTAGAACCTAGAGGAGGATTCACTTTAAGAACAGTGTCATTAAGCTTTATATCTTCATCACAGAAAATCAGATGATGCGGATTAACTTCTGCTGTCACATCAACCCCACGGGCCTTCGCTTTTCGGATTAAATCAACACTCTCTGCCGTCGAAATATGGGCAAGATGAAGCTTTCCCCTCGTTTCCTCAGCTAGAATCAAGTCCCGACCCACGATCACGCTTTCTGCGCTGCCTGGGATTCCCCTTAAACCCATTCGTCCTGATGCCAAACCTCTGCGCATGAGGCCATCACCCGCTAAGTCCTTATCTTCGCAATGACTAATGATGGGAAGCCCCGTCAGTTTGGCGTATTCTAAAGCGAGCCGCATGACTTCTGCATTTTGGATGTTCTTACCGTCATCTGAAAAGGCTGCCGCTCCGCCTTCCTTCATATCTGCCATTTCAACCAATTCGCTTCCTTGCATTCCTTTAGTGACTGTACCTATTGGCAGCACATGAGCATACCCTGCACGTTCACCCTGCAAGCGCACAAACTCTATTAAAGCTCGTTTGTCAATCACGGGCTGGGTATTAGCCATCGCTAAAATCGTCGTAAAGCCTCCGCGTACTGCTGCCCTAGAGCCGCTAAGAATATCCTCTTTCTCCTCTTGCCCTGGTTCTCGCAGATGTGTATGGACATCAATGAGCCCCGGAAAAAGGAACTTTCCTTTCCCCTCAATGGTTTCCACTGCTTCTCCCTGCGCTTTTGCCGAAACGTCAACTTCAGTCAATGAGGAAGCAATATCTAACACCTTTCCGTCCTTTATAAGCACGTCACAGGGAGACGAAATCGTTTGACTCGGATCAATAACCGCTACCTCTTTAAGCCACCACATTGCTGGATCCTCCTATCAGTAAATATATTAAAGCCATGCGAATCGCTACACCATTTGTAACCTGTCGCTCAATTAAGGCGTCGACACTATCCGCCACATCATCTGAGATTTCTACGCCACGATTCATCGGGCCAGGATGTAAGACAATACTTTGCTTTTGTGTTTTTTTCAGGCGTTCCGTCGTCAATCCGTAAAGTTGGCTGTACTCCCGAAGACTCGGGAAAAGTCCGCTTTTCTGGCGTTCAAGTTGAAGACGAAGGGCCATTACCACATCCGCTCCGGGCAAAGCGCTGTTAAGATCATGAGACATTTTAACACCCAGACTTGCCATTTCAACGGGCAGTAAAGTTGGCGGTCCCACCAAAGTAACATTCACACCAAGTTTTTGTAGTCCCCAGGCATTACTCCGGGCAACCCTGGAATGTAAAACATCCCCCACGATGACGACATTTTTGCCTTCTAAGTCGCCAAGCCGCTCTTCCATCGTGAAAATATCCAATAAAGCTTGGGTGGGATGTTCATGTTGTCCGTCTCCCGCATTAATAACTCCTGCATCTAGAATATCCGCCAAAAAGCTTGCAGCGCCGGAACTCTGATGCCTGATAATTACAAGATCTGCACGTAAAGCCTGAATCGTTTTAGCAGTATCATATAAGCTTTCTCCCTTATTCACGCTACTCTGTGCAACTGCAATACTGGTTGTATCCGCCCCTAACACTTTTCCAGCCATTTCAAAAGAGGTCCTTGTCCGTGTACTCGACTCATAGAAAAGATTCACCACGGATTTTCCTTTAAGAGTGGGCAACTTTTTAATAGGGCGCATTAAAATCCCTTTCATAGCTTTTGCTGTATGAAGAATCTGTCGAATTTCCTCCACACTCATATCTTCTATTCCTAAAATATCTTTACGCTGCCATTTCATCAGTAAACCTCCCTAAACGTCTTTCTCTACTATTGTTCTCTTGCCAGTATGAATGTATGGGATAGGTTGGGGGATCGAATACCCAACTGTGTTTTTTTCTGAGTGTGCTTGTCCCTTATGTTTTCGACCTTTTCTTATCAGACTTTATTAAAAGTCTTTCTAAACATCAAAAAATCCTCTTCCCAAGAGGGAGAGGATTAAAAACAGGCATAGCCTAATCCACTCTCCCTTGACTATCTCTCTGGATAGCATTTAAAGGGTAAAGCTCAATTTACTCACTATTTAATTGGGATTGTCGTCTTCCCGCTCCAGCAAAAGCACATCTTCGTCCCCATCAACTTCCTTCAAACGCACCGCAACAATTTCTCGTCGTGAGGTAGGTAGGTTCTTGCCGACATAGTCCGCACGTATTGGTAACTCTCGATGTCCCCTATCCACAAGCACTGCCAATTGAATACGCTCAGGCCTTCCTAAATCCATAGTTGCGTCTAACGCTGCCCGAGCTGTACGACCGGTATACAGCACATCATCAATTAAGATTACGGCTTTTCCTTCAATACTTACAGGAACATCCGTTTCATGGACGACAGGTTGGACATCAATAGTACTTAAGTCATCCCGATAAAGTGTAATATCCAAAATTCCGAGGGGAAGTGTAACCCCTTCGAACTCTTCAATATACTTCTGAATTCGTTCCGCCAAAGGTACCCCTCGACGACGAATTCCTACGAGAACCAATTTTTCGGTCCCTTTGTTTTTCTCCACAATTTCGTGTGCAATACGAGTAATCGCCCTGCGAATCCCATCCGCATCTAAAATCTTGCTTTTGAATATTCCTTCCAAGGCTCATTTCTCCTTTCCCTCAGAGTATCCTTTGGTCTGCAGATTCCGCTAGGTGTATAAAGAAAACTTGGCTGACGCCAAGACTCTGGCAAAGGCTGCTGCCTTAGTTACACTTATGCCACCAGAAAATTATACTTCCTGACTGGTACAAAAAAACTGTCTGAATAGCAGACAGTTCTCCCTAACTTCCGTCTGCCTTCCCAAGCCTCTCAGGGCTTCATTAAAGGCCATATAACTTTTATTTAGTGTACTTCAGGATAATCTAAAAGTCAATGTCAAAAAATGCTCATTCTATTTATTTAGGTGTTTTTTAACCGTTTAATCAGATCAGCAAACAAATCAGGTACCGGGGCGTTAAACTCCATCCATTTCCCATTTCTCGGATGCTCAAAACCTAAACGTGCTGCATGAAGCATTTGCCCGTTTAGCCCAAACCGATTCTTTTTAGGTCCATACAACGGGTCACCGAGAACTGGATGCTTAACATAAGCCATGTGGACACGAATCTGATGAGTTCGTCCTGTCTCTAAACGGACCTCTAGATAGGTGCTCTCGCCAAACCGTTCCAAAACTGTATAATGCGTCACAGCTCGTTTAGAATGATGTGTTACCACGGCCATTCGCTTACGATCCGATGGATCACGCCCTATCGGAGCGTCAACCGTTCCGGAAGGTTCTGACACGACTCCATTAACTAACGCTAGATACCTGCGTGCCATGGTATGCTCTTTAAGTTGTGCTGCGAGTCTTTGATGAGCTAGATCGTTTTTAGCCACAACCAAAATCCCCGAGGTATCTTTGTCAATTCGATGCACTATTCCCGGACGCAATACCCCATTAATTCCAGACAAATTGTCGCAATAAAACAACAAGGCATTTACCAATGTTCCCGTCCAAGCCCCTGGGGCTGGGTGAACAACCATACCCTGAGGTTTATTCACAACCAAAACATCCTCATCCTCATAAAGGACCTCGATTGGAATATTTTCCGGTTCAGCCGTTGATTCGACTGGATTTGGGATTTCAACTTCAATCTTATCTCCCTGACGTACTCTATAATTTGCTTTCTTAGGCACCCCGTTCACTTTAACGCATTCTTGCCCAATAAGGTCTTGTACAAAAGACCTGCTCTTGCCCAATACATCGGTTACCCCAACGTCAAGGCGAATTCCTTCATTAAGTTCGAACGTCTGCAGGTTGCCCTCATCAACAACTTGCTCCTCTAATTCAAATTCAAGATCCTCTTGCACATCTTCATTTAACACCTTTTTCACTCGCATAACCCCGCTAGTTCTCTTTTATGTGCCAATTTGGTGGTAAATCGAATCCTCGTCCATTTAAGTTGGTTTTCGGGTTAAATCGTTCTCAGAGGTAGATTTACCTTGAGCCTTTTCTTGTTGATATAAGTGAACGATAAGCAGAGCCACCCCAACCACAATCATACTATCGGCAAAATTAAAAACAAACGGCCAGATCTGAAAATCCAAATAATCCACTACCCGCCCTATAACGAGTCTGTCGTAAAGATTTCCCAGTGCCCCGCCTCCAATCATTCCCAAACAGAATCGCGTGAGCACTTCAACACGTGGAATACGAAATTGGGCATAGATCACCCCACTCACCACTATCAGTGCGGTAACGACAAAAATCCAGGTCCGACCGGCCATCAAGCCAAATGCCGCGCCTGGATTAAGAACATACGTCAAATGAAATACTTTGGGGATGACAATCAACGTCTCACCCGGGGTAAATTTCGTTTGAACCAAGACTTTTAATAACCGATCAATAATCCATACCCCGATCATTGCAACCCATACTAGCAACCATCCAACCCCCCTGCTCTTTTTCCCATCTTAACACAGGGTACGGACCGAGGCAAACTATTAATCATACATTACCACAAGTTGATAATACAAGTCAGAACCTCCCCCCTATGTCCGCCCGTGACTTTTGCTATAATGGATCGTATTTCCCCTTCCTTCTGGTTCTCTTTCAGTTTCAAGGGTTTCAATATATTGAACCGCTCCAATTACCTCATCCGCATCTTCATAAATATCATTTGGATCAGCAACATCTCGATTCGTCCCTAAGTCTTGCGCAGTATCGGAGGTTCCGTACCGAGCCACTGCTTGCCAAGAATCTTCGCCGTCAAACTCAACCCGATCCAGACCATCGTTAAAGGTTCTAGAGAAAGGGCGATTTAAAATTTCATCCTCGACTGGTTCCCGATGAAACGAGTGTTGTTCTTCCTTTTCCTCTTCGCGGCTGCAACCGGTACATACTGTAGTAAAGGGTAAGGCTTCCAGCCGTTCAAGGGGTATTTCATTTCCACAGTGTTCGCAGATACCATATTCCCCTTTATTGTAGCGTTCCAAAGCGGCATCGATTGCTTCAACTCTGTGTCGCAGACGATCATGTTCAGCGACATCCTGAGATCGAAGATAAACTTCTGTTCCTATATCAGCAGGATGATTATCCAACACTGATAATTCGCCCAATGAATCTCTCATATCTCCCTCAATAAGCTCCGTCGCAGTTTCCATCGCATCGTTTCTTTCCTTATGAAGTGTATCGATTAACTTTGTATAATGCGTTTGTTCTTTCATAATCTTTGCCCCCTGTCTTGTCTAAGGCTGTTGAACGTACCTACTTAATTCTGCAATAAGACCACCGATGACCGGCAAATTCAGTACAACAATTCGTTTTATCAGAAAATATGCAACCCCTGCAAGTGCCCCAGCTCCCAATGCCGTTCCCAACCCCCGCGCAAGGCCAGTTAGAAAGTTATACCAAAGCAGACGCCCAGGACGGTTTAGATAAGCGATATATTCAGCCAATCTCATTTTTTCTAAAGTCTCGGCTAATAATGTGACCTGATGCCTAATGTCGGACCAATCTTGTATTTTATGGGTACCTGCTTTTTCGGCATTTAAAGGGTTGATGGATGACTTTTCGTTTTCAGCAGAAGTGGTCACACTATTCACCTCGTATTAAAACTCCATTTCAGTGTTCCCATCAGCTGGGAAAATTACACCGCTTTCTATAACATAAATCAAAAAACCTAGGAAGTTCTCCTAGGTTTTTTGATGTCAGAAATAAACTTATAAACGGTGCCAATTCGCATGTCAAAAACTAAATATCGTTTAATCAAGTGAGACCTCAAGCATCTGACCATTTTTCAAGCCATGAGCATTTCCTTCATCGGTGTCAATATGCAGGTCCAAAGCAGAACTGGAACTGACTCTGACGAGAACGTGACTAAAGCAACCACCTCTAGTTCCTGGTACTAAGACTCGAACATAATCTCCATCCTTCAACGAATAGTTAGTTGCTTCTTCAGGGGTCATGTGAATATGTCGAGCAGCAATGATCACGCCTTGATCCACGTGAACGCGTCCTTTCGGACCTTCAATATCAATACCAGGAGTACCCTCTAAATTACCTGAATCACGAACTGGTGGTTTGACTCCGATTTTATAGGTATCTGTCTCGGCAAGCTCTATTTGAGAAGCTTTCCTAGCAGGTCCCAAAATACGGACACCCGGCATTGCACCCTTAGGTCCTATAAGAGTTACCATTTCTTCACAAGCAAACTGACCCGGCTGACTTAAATCCTTCATTTTAGTTAAAGCATAACCGGGGCCGAAAAGTGCTTCGATATGGTCTTGAGACAAATGAATGTGTCGGTTCGAGATGCCAACTGGAACTTTAAAACTTACCATGATTCAAATAACCCCTCTCCCTGGTAGTACTAGCAAACAAAATAAAGAAAACTCAGCAAACGCTAAGTGTTCATTCAGCAGCAGATCGAAAGCCTCCCATAAGCTATACGTTTAACTGATGCAAAAAATACATTGTTCATAGTATACTCTATTTCGCTGAAAAACGACAATTATTTCAATAAAATATCGCAATTCAGTGTGGGGAAGGGCAAATTACTACTATCCATTATCCTTTTGTTAACCAAACAATTTCTCCATTTTCAAAGACTGGGATAATCGGCAAAATATTTGAGGTGGAACAATAAACTAAATCCCGTTCTAGACCTAATGACACGAGCCTTTGTCCGTGAACTGATTGGCGAATTTTATCCGCAAGATGTTTTTTTGAATCTCGATATAATAGACGTGCCGCTTCCCCCAAATCATTGAGAGTAACATTTGTACTTAGAGCGTCAATTAACATTCCCGCGCACAGGGTATCCGGAAGATCAAATTGTTCATCTGTACCTGCGCAAAATACAACAATTCCCCGAACTCGACAATTCGTTTCAAATAGCCGTAAAATTGCTAACACGATACTCTGCATATTTAAAAAAGAGGCCATCCAGATCAAAGGAGCTACACTTGCATCGCGCATGGCTCTTGTACCGTTGGTTGTCGTCATAATGACTCGTTTACCACCAACCCTTTCCGGAACATAATCAAAGGGTGAATTACCGAGATCAAACCCTTCTATTGGAAGTGCGTGGCGCTCTCCGCCTAATAATGCTCCCGGAACGCTCAAACGCCTTTCTATGGCTTCTTCTGGCGTTAGTACGGGGATTATCGCCTGACACCCATTAGCTAATGCGGTTACCATAGTGCTGGTAGCTCTCAGTACATCAATGACAATCACTAATTTATCTTCAAGGTAGGGCAACCGCGGTGAGCCCGCACTTGGTAGTACTTCAATTTGCATTTCTTCTCCTAGCATTGCGAGCCTAAAATTATACCTTATTTGCCCACAAAGATCTTTCATTTATATTTAAATCAACTTAAAATTTAATTCAACTTTAAGTCAGGAAATCCTGCAAATTGTTTTAAAAAATTTAACGCTTTTTTGTCCACTCCAAAGATTGATATTTTAACAGTACCTCTTCCACTAAAATTTTTTCCTGAGTAGTCAATTCACTCTGCTGAAAATCAATTCCCATAACGACTGAAAATCCAGCACAAATCTCCCGTTCTAAATCTTCCCGCGCGATCGGTCGAGTCCAAACTTCGTCCAAGGCGCAAGCCTTGGCTTTAAAACCTGTCATTAATCTTCTGCGGATCGCTTCACTGGTGAACTTCAGAAGTCGAAAGAGAAGATCTGAGTCTAAATGCAGAATAATAGAACCATGCTGCAGAAGCATCCCCTCTTTCCGCATCTGTGCACTTCCAACAAGCTTACGCCCGTCAACTACCAATTCAT
>JAUZPJ010000410.1 GCA_030706025.1 Bacillota bacterium
CCTTCCATCAAGTAGAGTTTTTTTGCGGGATCCCCCTTCTTGTAAATCTGGACACCGGCCCTGCAAGATTCTTCATTTGCTATATCGGCCAGTTTCTTGATTTGTTCCTCACTGAAGCCTTGAAAAAAATCGAATTGTCTTAAGACATCTGCAGAGACCATGAATACTTCCCTCCTTTCTGAAAAGCTGAGTTCTTCCCGTTATTCGCCGGCACGAAACTTGAAGGAGATATTGAGCCTTACTCTGAAAGATGTTATTTTACCATTCTCAAGGGTAACATCCTGTTTTACAACTTCTGCAATTCTCAAATCTTCAAGTGATTTTGAAGCTGTTAGCAAGGCGCTTTGGGCTGCATCTTCCCAGGACTTTGGGCTTGTTCCTACAATTTCAATAATTTTGTACACTGCCATAGTAATCTCTCCTTTCTCTGACTTAATCAGTTGATCAAAATTTGCCTTAGACACGTTCCATCCCATTAATCATACGCCAAATACATAACATCGCCGCCGTTACGGGCCACTCATGAGATCCTGCTTTTTCATTAACGGCTGGCCCTTGAGGACCCGCATCAGGAGTACCGGCACGGTGGCGTGCGACACGACCTGTTCCGCTACACTTCCGAGCACCCAAGCGATCTCGCCGCGGCCGTGCGTGGCCATGGCGATAAGATCGCACCGGTACTCGTCGGCATAACGAATAATTTCCCTGGCCGCAGCACCCTCCCGATACGCCCAGCACACTTTCAAGCCCTTCGCCTTCAATGTCTTAGTGGTTTCTGTCAGATATGCTTCCGCAGTACTTTTTCGCCATCTCAATATCGGATCAATAATCGCGTTGCCCGCTTCTGCCAGAATGGCCGGGTTCGGGACATTACTCACCGTCAGTAGGGTGATCTCGGACTTCTGGCTTCTTGCGAGATCCTCGACCTCGGGTAAAATGGTTGCTGCCAACGGTGAACCATCTAATGGAACCAGGATCTTCTCGAACATAAATATCCCTCCCTTCTCTCAGTTGGTTCTTTTCCGCAAGAAACACCGACTATTTTTCAATTACGAACCTCTTTCGACAGCTTCCACGATTAGGCGATTGATTTGATTTGAACCAATCAACTGAGAAGCTTGACTCTATAGCAAATCACTTGCTTGCAAGTTCAATATAATTGATAAGAACTCGATTTGGGTATTGTGATTATATGGGGAATGCGCCCCCAAAGGGACATTGCTATCCCATTGGAGGCTTCATATGGGTACCTTTCGGAAAGTCGTTCTCATACTACACTCCAAAAGGTTAAATGTTAGGTTATTGGGTTTACTGAGTTACGATTAGTTTACTGAGCTATGGGGGGAACAAGAATTAGTTTAATGAGCTACAGTAGGAGTGTCAATTAATTTAAAAATACTCCTAACATCAAGGGTAGTCAAGGGGAAATTTGCCTCTGGAAATAGCCCTCGATTTTTCAATCCTAAACTGAAGATTGGCGTTTGAAACGTTGCATTCAGAAAGAAATGGCGAAAAACAAGAGTACAGGAAGTACTTCTTAATCTTCACACTATTAGAAAAGTCAGGTTCCGACTTTCGCAGATTAATTAATTAAGTTCCCTATAGGGTAGTTAATTAATTAATTCCTTTTCACATGGGATATTTGTTTCACCTATAAGTCTACAGTCAGAGATGTTTTTGAGGGTCAACGATTACTGATAGAAATGCTTAAGATAAAATAATTTAGGACTTTGTTGCGAAATGGCGGAAGTGTTATCGAACACTCATTACAAGCCAACTGAATCGTCAGCCTTTAAGTTCTTGAGTTCCTTGTAAAGAATGTATAAATATACTTTCTGGAAAGGCACATAAAACCCTCCCACTAATATATAGAACGCAAGGGACACGACACCCCAGAATAAAGGACTATAGATAGTGAACACTCCGGGCAGGTGCATTCCTCCGAAAAAAAATAGGAATAAATCTGAAATCCAATAGAAAGGCAGTGCAGCATAAATAAACAAAACAAATATAGCAACTATAACAATAGGTAGAAGTTGCAATGAAATCATCTGTTTGAAAACTGGGCTCCAAAGTCCTCTTACATACTCCCTGCTTTTCAAGAGGGATGACAGCGGTGTTTGTTCTTCTCTTTCAAGAGCAAATACGTAAGGCGTAAATTCGTACCAAACCCAGAACACAACTCCAGGAATAAAGAGCACAAAACCTGTTGAAACAACAAAATCTCTGTAAAGTCTTGTCCAGAAGTAATTTCCTACTCTCTTCCAAGCCTTTCTAGGAGCTTCAACCACACCCATGGTTTCGTCGGCGACGGCGTATACAAAGGCAAGCTCAAGGGTGAGGTAAAGCCCAACAGTAAAAATTGCAGAAAGTACATAAAGGAGAAAGTAGACAATAACACCGATGATAAAAAGAGCGAGGATTTCTTTGGGGAGTACCAAAAAGGCGTAAAGACCGTATTCTCCCTTTATTCCAAAAATTTCAAAGAAAGTCTTAAGGCCGAAATAGCTTGCAAGCAAGATTAATATGTGAATCACATGCGGCAGGTAGGAGATAAGATTTAGTATGCTAAGCGGAATAAATCGACTTTTATAAAGACCCCAGGACGTACTCAATATC
>JAUZPJ010000411.1 GCA_030706025.1 Bacillota bacterium
TCCCCCTCTACCTGGTAAATCTCAACCAATTGTTCTTTCCCCTTAACTTTAATGGGATCTAGAGGAGTTACTTTAAAGGTCCCCTTTATCCGCTCATAGGTCTCCTTACTGATTAAAATCTGCCCGGGCTTAGCATTAGACTCCAACCGAGCGGCAAGGTTAACGGTATCCCCGATAGCAGTATAATCTAATCGTTCCTGGGAGCCGATATTTCCCACAACCGCTGGGCCAGAATTAAGGCCAATCCCGAAGCTAACCGAACGACCATAACGTTCCAGGAGAGCTTCGGCAAGTTTACCGGACTCTTTCTGCATTTGTAAAGCAGCTCTAACAGCCCTTACAGGGTGGTCCTCTTGTTCGATCGGCGCACCAAAGATGGACATAACTCCATCCCCGATAAACTTATCAATCGTTCCTTCATAGGCGAATACGGCGCGTGAACAAAGGTCTAAATATTCATTAAGAATATTGATGATATCCTCTGGTTCCATTTTTTCCGAAAGTGGGGTAAACCCACGGATATCAACAAACATCAGTGTGATATCTTTACGGACCCCGCCCACTTTAATTTCTTCCTTTGAGGACAAGATTTCTTGAACCACGGACTTAGAGACATAACGGCCAAAGATCCCTGTTACACGGTCCCGTTCCTTTCGCTCTTTAAGATATTGAGACACGACAGAAAAGATATATAAGGCAATGATAGTCAGGATGGGATATAAATAGGGAAGTAGAATATTTAACACCTTAAAAATGACGGCTTCAGCTACAGAATAAACCACCAAAAAGGCCACCATAATCAAGATCGACCACTTGGCACGCACGCGCTCCATAATGGAATAGGCTAATAATCCAAGAAAGAGAATGATTAGTAAGCCAACTGGTTGAGAAGCCCTTTGATAAAACTCCCCATCGAGTAGGCTCTGGATGATATTAGCGTGAATGGCGACCCCATACATTTTCAACACCTTACTCGTCGGTGTATAGTACGCGTCGTCTAATCCGAGGGCATAGGGCCCAATCAGAACCACAGAACCGGCGAAATGGGCGGGGTCAACTTCCCCGTTAATCACTTTTTCAACTGAAATCGTCTCGATACTTTTGTCGAGTGGTTTTGTGGCATAAGAAAACAGGATTTCATTTTGTGGCCCAGTCGAAAGGGGTGTGTTACCCATAAGCCAGCGGTTATCCTCAGTCCACACGATTTTACGATTCTCTGGCAATAATAAATTTGCCAATTGCACACTGATTGCTGGAACTCGATTCCCTTTGTCCGAAATTCCCAGCATGACTTTACGTACAACCCGATCGTCATCTGGGATAACGTTGATATGTCCTGTCTGTTTCGGATCGATTGGAATAATAGGTTTTCCCATGCGTTCGATAACTACTTGATTGTTTACTTTTCTCGTCTGAAGATCAAAGTAAACTGGGAGATAAAAATTAGGGTATTTTTTAGCCACGTTCGCTAAAGCCTTGTCTTCTTCAGGGTTTTGACTTTTATCACTGTAATATATATCGGGCCAAACTGCGAGAGCCCCGTTGGCCAAAAGTTTGTCCGACAATTCGGCGACAATATTGCGCGGCCAGGGCCACTTGCCTAGTTTAGCAAGGCTTTCATCGTCAATGGCAAGGATTTTTATTCTTGGATCCATCTCCCGAGGTTCGATTGTTACACGGTTCGTTATACTGTGTTCTGAATTGTAAAAGACCTCGTTATAGTACATAAAAGACATAACCAAGATAATCATGATAACTGCATAAATCTTTTTCAAAATCAAAACACTCCTAACTTTACCGGGTTCAACCATTCTCTATTGTCATCCTAAGGGTGCCATTCCAGCAGTCGAACGGAGTTATTAAGCTGATCCACGATTAAGAGGTTTCCATCCATATTAATCTTAACAGCAAAAGGGCAATCAAACTGGACTTGTTCCGAGAACCCGTTTTGCTTACCATGCACACCATCACCCGCTACAGTCTTGACCTCTCCCGTTTTGCTGATTTCTCTCAGACGATGATTGTAGGTATCAGCCACATAAACTGTTCCATCAGAAGACACGGCTATACCGCTGGGAAAATTAAATTTGGCAGTCACCCCAGGACCATCCTGGAAACCCCCTTTATAATAAGTGGTGTCTACAATCGGGGTTGTCCCAGATCCTGCAAGAGTCGTCACCTCACCCTGCGGGGAAACCATTCGAATCCTTTGGTTACCGGTATCTGCCACATACAAATATCCATTGGATCCTAGGGCGAGACCTGAAGGTTCATTAAACTGTGCCTTATCCCCAATTCCATCCGCATACCCGCCAAAGAGCCAATTTTGTCTCGTTTCGTACCCTCCGCCAGCCAGAACTGTCCAATTCCCATTTTTATCAACTCGCAAGATACGATGATTTAAGGTTTCTGAGACAAAGAGTTCTCCCTCGTTTCCTAAGACAATATCTGACGGAGAGTTTAACCCCTTGACCAAGGTTTTCACAAGCCCAGACGTATCAATCGTACGGATCGCGCCGTTGCCATAGTCCGCGACAAAAATCGTTCCGTCCTTATCCACCGCGAGTCCCTTGGGTTGATTAAACATCGCCTGTGTTGCTGGGCCATCTAGAAA
>JAUZPJ010000412.1 GCA_030706025.1 Bacillota bacterium
CGGGTGTTGCCTTGCTAATGACCTTGCCCGCTGTGAGTTTACCATCCCTGCTTATGGTTAAGCGTGTCTTCCCAGCCAAGGTACTGCTTTTTGTGGCGGGATCGGTAACCTTGGTCGGTATTCTAAGTGGGGCAGTGGCTATGTTAGTTTTTTAAAGGTAGGGACTAACCCTATTTTTCCGTAAATACCCATAATGTATTAGAGGATTATTCACCACTTTGCAGGTGTATAATCCTCTATTTTTAAGATGGTGGACCCTTTCAACCTACTTTGATCAATCAGAGCTTTAAAGAAACCCTCTTAGCAGAAAAATAACTAATCATGATCCCGACAGGAATCATCCCCAGTGCCTCTATCCAAGATCGAGTAAGCAGCATCACCATTAGACCAAGTAGAAGTTGACCCGGCAAGGCCATCAAAAATATACTCTTTCTCGCCGCTGCCAGCTTAGTCTCTAGCAGCCACGGGAACAGACGAACAAAAGGTGCATTAATCACTTCCAGCCAAGCTATTACCACAACATGGGTCAACATAATTGAAAAAACAATCCAAACCAACCATTTATAATATCCGGGAAAAGCTACTATCAAAGCTTGATTAAATAATTCTAGAATTCTCTTTTAGAATAGAACCTTAAAGAAAGGCAAGCCGAAGCAATCATTAAAACCAAACTTAAGGCTAACAAATAACAAGCTATTTGCCAATCTGCTTGGGTTAGCAGCCACCCCAAGACTCTTTGCACTACGACTGCTATATTTCGCAAAGTGGGGTTACCCATTCCTTCAAGTCCGTGTACGGTCAAGGCGACTGCCATAGGTACAAAGAAAAAACAGGCAAAAAACAGGAACATACCCACCATTCTGGATCGGAGATAGCCAAACTTGAAGTAGATTGGAAAATAGATCGACATTAAAACAGCCATGGCAACCAGAGCTCCGGCAATTCCCTCTAAAGAGATCTGGTATATAGTGATAGGGATTCCGGTGACAGACACTACCAATTGGGCAAAAAAGAAGGAAAGGATTGCGGGAATGGCATAGAGGAAGACGGATAGATATTTGGCCGCGACAATATCCCGTCGGCGCAATGGGAGGCTGTTTAACATTATTTCGGACTTGTTTTTATCATCCTGAGTACAAGCTTGGATCATGAGCATGTAGGTTGTGCCAACTGTAGCAGCGCTAAGTGCCCCACCTTGCATGGTTTTAAAGGCAAGGGGGGCCGCGAATCCATAAAGCAACGCTACCCATAGAAAGCGTTTCAAAAGCAGGAAATCTTTCCACACTAAATTATACATGCTGCTCCCCCCTCACTGTATAAAGCATAATGTCCTCTAAGGTCGGCCTTTCAACAATTGCGCGCTCCTTATAACAACGCTGGGCCCTTTCTCTATCTCGGACCAACCCTTCAAAGCCAAATTTGTTCGTCTTGATACCGACAAAAAGGCTTCTGCTTTCTTCGTCAAACAAATCGTTAGACCCCTTAATGATCCCGTATTTTTCTAAGATATCATCTTTAGGGGCACTTAATACAAGTTCACCGTGATGAATAAAGGTTACGAAATCGGCGATCTTGTCCAGATCTGAGGTGATGTGGGTAGAGAAAAAGACTGATTTTCTTTCATCCTGAATCAAAGCAGTCAGTATTTCCAAAAGCTCGCTGCGTACCATCGGGTCTAGACCAGCTGTAGGCTCATCCATGATTAAGAGTTCAGCTCCATGGGAAAGGGCAACAGCTAAAGAAAACTTCATTTTCATCCCTTTAGAGAGCTTTTTGATTTTCTGTTTAGGGTTTAGTTCAAAGTCTTTCAAGCACTTCTCGAAAGTCTGTGGTTCCCAATGTTTGTAAAAAGATGCAACAATTCGGGCCATATCTCGGATGGACAGTTCTTCATAATAATGGTTTTCGTCGAGAACAAAGGCAAGGCGGTCCTTAATAGCGAGTTCATGGTCTAGGTTGTCTAGACCAAACACTTTGATCTGACCACGGTCTTTATGGAGTAAATTCAAAATTAGCTTGATTGTCGTGCTTTTTCCCGAACCGTTCGGCCCGATAAAACCCATAACATAGCCGCGCGGCAACTGGAAACTGACATTTTGCAACGTGAAATCCTTAAAATGCTTCGTCAATTTATCAACCGTTAGAATGTTGTCCGTTTCAACCATCCTTATTCCTCCTCTTTCTCCGCTCCCAAATTCTTTTAGATTAATTGGGATCAGGTACTGTTTTAAAGTTCCTCTGAAAGCAATTTAAACATTGCCAGAAGATCTTCCCGCTTCATGCCAGCAGTTCTGGCCGCAACGATGGCATCCGTTACTTTCTCTTCGACCACACGCAGACGCTTCTCACGTAATAATTCTTTGTTTTGAGCTGCCACAAAGGAACCTTTACCACCCACGGTCTCAATGTAGCCATCCCGCTCTAACTCCTCGTAGGCTCTCTTCGTAGTAATGACACTAATTTGTAATTCCTTAGCAAGTAAGCGAATCGAGGGCAAGGCCTCTGCTTCCGTCAGATCACCCTTCAGAATAAGATTTTTAATTTGGGTGACGATCTGTTGATAGATTGCTTCAGGGGAAGAATTGGAAATTATAATATTCATAGCACGACG
>JAUZPJ010000413.1 GCA_030706025.1 Bacillota bacterium
CCTCCCACAAATGATCGGGCAGGCGGTTTTTTAATATTCAGTGGATAAGCAAAATTCCTCCCCCTTAAGCATAAGTAATAGTACAACGAGAACGTGCAAAGGGGTGGAGAAGATGTTCGCGGAACTATTCTTTGTTAGTATGGCGCTCTCCGTTCTAAAGGGAGTCTCCTTATTAGTCTCGTATATTAACAATAATGCCTTTCCCCAGCCCTTAAATGAGCGGGAGGAAGCCCGCTGTTTGCGAATCCTCAGTGAAAGTAAAAAAGAACCTTTTGCTCTAACTCGTGAGGTTGAGCAAGCACGCAATACTTTAGTGGAGCATAACTTGCGATTGGTTGCTCATCTGGTCAAGAAGTTTGACGGAACTGGAGAAGATTCAGATGACCTAATTTCTATCGGAACCATAGGTTTAATTAAGGGGATTAACACATTTGATCCGAATAAAGGTACTAAGCTTGCCACTTACGCAGCGAGATGTATTGAAAACGAGATCCTAATGCACTTGAGATCACTAAAAAAATCACGAGGAGAAGTTTCTATTTACGATCCGATCGGGATGGATAAAGAGGGCAATGAGATTTCGCTAATTGATGTTCTTGGCTCGAATGAAGAGGATATTTCCATTAAGGTAGAAAACGAGGCTGAGCAAAAGGCTTTGCTCGAACTGGTAAAAACACTAAATAAGAGGGAAAAGATGGTACTCCAGTTGCGTTATGGGCTGATGAACAGCCCTAAAAGGACACAACGGGAGATTGCTAAGATGCTGGAGATTTCAAGATCGTATGTTTCACGCATTGAGAAGAAGGCGATTCAAAAGTTAATGGAAGAGATGGGGAAAATTGATTCAAATAAGTAACTCCGATACTTGCTCTCGCTGCGTCCTCTAAGGTATAATTATGAAAAGTTCTGCACTTGGAGGGTTCAATGTTTGAGTATTTTCGACCTACATTTCAAGCTCCTTCACTCGATCTTATTTCTATTGAACTCCTGGTTCGGAATGGCATCAGGGGGCTTATCATCGACTTAGATAATACGATGACTCCTTGGAATGATGTTAATGTGGGCCCTAGAGTGGCGGAGTGGTTTGAAAAGGTTAAGGACGCTGGAATTCTAGCGTGCGTTGTGTCCAACAATAAAAAGCGTCAGCGTGTAGCAGTTGTTGCAGAACGAGTTGGGATCCCGTTTGTTTTCCGGGCATCAAAGCCGCGCAGAAGAGCGTTTCGGGCAGGAATGGATCTGCTGGGAACTGGGCGGAAGGACACTGCCGTCATTGGAGATCAATTATTTACAGATATATTAGGCGGGAATCGTCTCGGTCTCTATACAATTTTAGTCACGCCCATTAATGATCATGAGTTTGTTGGAACACGCTTTATGCGTCGGGTGGAGAAATTGCTAGTTTGGCTGATGAAACATTTTACTTCGGTAAAACCCTTTAGTCCCAAAATACAATAAACCATAAGGGAATGGCCTGCCATTCCCTTTTTAAACATAACTTCTTAGGTATAATTGATATCGACCAACGTGTAAAGGGTGTAATAAAATGGAGAAACACTATGCAGTTATTGGGGATCCGATTGAGCATTCGCTTTCCCCATGGATGCACAACGCGGGGTATTCGGCCTCGGGAGTCGATGCGGAGTATCATCGGTTTTGTGTGAAGCCAAGTCAGTTAGCAGAGGCGGTGGAAGGTCTTTGTGCTCTAGGATATTCCGGTTGGAACGTAACAATCCCGCATAAAGAACATATCATTCCCCTCCTCGATATACTTACCCCCGAGGCTAGGCGTGCGGGGGCCGTGAATACAGTGAAGATTCAGGAAGGAAAGAGGATTGGACACAATACGGACGGAGCTGGTTTTGTCCGTTCCGTGGAAGGGGATCTCCAAGGGTTCAAAGGAAAAAATGCAGTTCTATTAGGGGCGGGTGGAGCGTCCAAAGGGATCGCTTTAGCACTTGCTGAGCGAGGGATGAAGGTACACATTCTTAATCGAACGTTGGAAAAAGCAGAGGAATTAGTACAGGCGGTTGAACGTGCGGGAGGAACCGCAACATCAGGAGAGTTTGCTTCGGGGGATTGGCTCACGGAAGTCGATCTTTTAGTACAGACAACTTCAGTGGGGTTACATGACGAGCCGTATCCATTTTCTTTAGAAGGGATTTCAAGTGGAACGCTTGTCGTTGACATAATAGTTACTCCTAGAGAAACAGCCTTTTTGAAAGACGCAAAAAAACAGGGGTGTCGTACGCAGGATGGACTTGATATGCTTCTTTATCAAGGAGTTTTGGCTTGGGAGTTCTGGCTCGGTGGACAAGCCCCTGTCGAAGAGATGCGGCAGGCGTTAAAAAAACAACTCTTTCAGCGGATGTTCTATGAGGGTTAGAGGTAGAGTTCAAAATGACAATAAATGAGCTGAAGAGGGGTAACGAACTAGGATTTACGTTGCTGGAGATGTTACTTGTTTTCATACTTATTGCAGGCTCTGGTTTTGTGCTACTCGTAAAACTTCCCGTAAACCTTGAAAAGGAACACTTGACGTTTGCTGCGACACAACTATTGGAAGATATACGGGAAACGCGGCAGGCGGCACTAGCCGAGAATAATTGGTAC
>JAUZPJ010000414.1 GCA_030706025.1 Bacillota bacterium
GAATAGTTGTATTAGAGACCCCTAATACTTTTCCTGCTTTGCGAGAAGAGTGGTGAGTTTCTAATACTTTGAGTAAGACTTGACGTTCAACCTCAGCAACAATTTCTTTAAGAGTCGGCCATTCATCATAAATAGGAACCTTTATCAGAGCGGAATCTTCCTCCGGTTCAAGAGGAGGCCGTTCGGGAGTTAGATCTGTCCACTCATAGAAGAGCTTGGGTTTTATTTCAGCCGTATCAATGATGTTAATAATTCTTTCAAGAGTATTCTCTAATTGCCTTACGTTACCGGGCCAAGGCTGAGTCATTAATAAATCCATGCTTTCCTTGGTAAGATGAACCTCAGATTTGCCAAGCTTGTTTGCTATCTTTCGAATTAGAGTTTGAGCGATGAGCGGAATGTCCTCAGCACGTTCCCGCAGCGCAGGAATTCTTAGAGGGATTACGTTCAGCCGATAATAAAGGTCTTCTCTAAACTGACTAGAGGTAATCATCTCCTCGAGATTGCGATGGGTTGCAGCAATGATTCGTACATCCACGAAGGTTTCCTTAGACCCTCCGATACGACGGATTGAACCTTCCTGTAAGACTCTGAGTAAACGGACCTGGACCTGTGGAGAAACTTCCCCAATCTCATCAAGGAAGAGAGTGCCACCATTGGCCTGCTCAAAAAGGCCCTTTTTACCACCTTTAGCTGCACCGGTAAAAGTTCCCTCTTCGTATCCAAAAAGCTCACTTTCGAGCAGAGAATCAGGTAAAGCTGCACAGTTAATGGGGATAAAGGGAGATTGTGAGCGAGGGCTTTCCATATGAATCGCTTTAGCGAACATTTCTTTACCAGTGCCACTTTCTCCGCGAAGTAAAATCGTCGAATTGCCTTTGGCAACCATTTTAGCTGTTTCAACGAGTTGTTTCATACGATCACTTTGAAAGACAATCTGATCAAAGGTTATCGTCCGAGGTTTCCGGTCTACCTTAGAGAGAATTTCCTCAACTTGTCTAAAATCTTTGATCGTTATGACACCACCAATAATATGGCCTTTATCATTGAGAATGGGAACGCCACTGGTTAAAAAGTGAATGACCGTATTTCCTTTGCGGATTTTGCGTTCCTTTAAACTGTAAGGCACTCCCGTTTTTAAGGTTTCTAGGATAGGAGGATTCGCTTCAAATAAAATCTCAGCATCAAGACCTATGGCATAGTCCCGGGAGGAATGGAAAATTTGGCAGGCTACCTCGTTAATATGGGTAATTTTACCTTGCTCATTCACTGCAACAATTCCCTCACTCACAGAGTTCAGGATGGTATTAAGCTCACGTTCTCGATCTTCATAAGGCATATGATCACGTAGCCCTACAGATAGGACCCCGTTCACTGTTTCCAGATCTGTTAAAAGGGTCTCTGCTTCTTGAATAGAGGAACATCGAAATTTAATCATCATCCCCAGTTCTGGTACCACTTCCATACCAATCTTGTCAATGTGATTAGCCTCGAAACGTTGAAATATATCATAGCCTAAACCGGGCCGGTCGATGAATTCAATGCGAACAACAAATTCGAGCGTTCCCATTTCTGCTCATCCTTTCCAATCCTTGAGGGAAAAGTCGAAAAATATACATTATTTTGGTTTCTTCGATTATAACATGAAAAGCCTTAACAATAGTATGGAGTTGATCATTCCATTTTAATCTCCTTAAAGACAATTAAAGGATGAATGAAAAAATATATCGGGCCCACTTGATGGACCCGACATACGATTAGTATTACCTTATAACTCTTTTTGCACCAACATAGGCTTTCCGCCAATACGAACTAAATTTACTAATTGTAACGCCTTTATGCGAAGTAGCATTAACGAATTTCCCGTTACCAACATAGATTCCTACATGAGTTATTGAACGATGACCATTGAGGCTGAAGAAAACTAAATCGCCCGGAGCAAGCCGTCCAGCCGAAACATAAGTTCCTACATTATACTGGCTTTTACTCGTTCGCGGAAGATTTATCCCTGCGGCCTTATATGCATTCTTAGTAAGGCTAGAACAATCGATACCTCGATAGCTTGTCCCACCGAAAACATATCGAGTTCCAATATAACTCTCGGATTTGACTATAACTCGATGTACTTTTGCTGAAGTATTTGTAGAAGCAGTTGCCACTGGAACGAAACATAGAACTCCCATTAAGACTGATATAATCAATGTTGTAATTTTCTTAATCATATAAACCTCCAAAGAATGAATTTGTTCTTGCGAGAACATGATCAAGAATAACATACCTACAACCTAATTATAAGGTGAGGGTTGTTGGGGATACTGGGTTGTTTTGGAATTATAGTTTTTAATACTACGTGAAAATTGTATTGTCAAGGGTGAAATGATGTTTATAAGTAAATATAAAAGCCACCTGGATTAGACAGGTGGCCCTGAAATAAAATATTTGTATTTATCAGTGTGAATCCTAGCTCTCTGTATTTTTTCTCAGTTTAATAAAACCCCATGTTGAAAAACAGTGCCACACAAAATAGGTAATAAAGGGAATTAGGATTCGTCCATGATGCCATAATAAAATACCCAAATTCTCTAATACATTTGAAAACATTAGAC
>JAUZPJ010000415.1 GCA_030706025.1 Bacillota bacterium
CCCTCTAGTTCACTTTCACCCAAATTTACAACTTAATAATTGACACGGAAGGTATGAGTCGTTTTTGCGACGAATTACTTGGTAAGGTAAAGCCTTATGCATGGGCCGGTAGCTTAGCTGGTAGAGCGTCGCGTTTGCATCGCGAAGGTCGAGAGTTCGAATCTCTTCCGGTCCACCAGGTTTGTTCTTTTGAGCAAGCCCCCTAGTTTAGAGGGGGTTTACTCAAAAGATTAATGTGCAGCTGAATCGATAAGTGATGCATTCTTTGGATGTATCTACAATTGGTTATAGTTTGGCTCTTTGACAAGTGAAGAGAAGAATTCCGTTTTGTTGTTGCCTTTATTGGTAACAATTGAACGGGATACACACGATGAAAGAAAAGTACAATAACTTAATTTCATAATTTTAATCTACTCATAATGCCAATAATGGATGCCTAGGAGATGTTGACCGAGGAAGGACGCATACAGCGGCGATACTCGTCGGGGAGGTGCTATAGACCTGTGATCCGGCGGTTTCCGAATGGAGCAATCCAATCTTGTTATGCAAGATTAACCTTACATAAAGTTATAGTCGCAAGATTATATATAGTGTCTGGTGGGGTACGGCGTGAACTGAAACATCTAAGTAACGCCAGGAATATAAATCATCTGAGATTCCGTCAGTAGCGGCGAGCGAAAGCGGAACAGTCTAAACCACAATTTATTGTGGTGTTGCAGGGCAGACGATATTCGATGTTATTGTTTATAGCAGAAGTGCTCGGAATAGCACTCCAAAGAACGTGAAAGACGTGTATGCGAAATAAAAAGCACCGATAGTTTGTACCTAAGTACCATGGAGCACGATAAAACTCTGTGGGAATCCGGGACGGCCACGTTCCAAGACTAAATATCAACATCTACCGATAGTGAACTAGTACCGTGAGGGAAAGGTGAAAAGCACCCCGAGAGGGGGATGAAATAGAACTGAAATTATTGGCTAACAAGCAGACGGAGCGCAAGTGACGTCGTGCCTATTGAAGAATGAACCGGTGAGTTTTTGATTCCAGCGTTAGTTTAACCAAGATTAACTTGGGGAGACGAAGTGAAAGCGTGCCCTAACTGGGCGATTTAGTTGGAATCATTAGACCCGAAACTGGGTGAGCTAACCTTGAGCAGGGTGAGTCCTACATAACTGTGGGAGGAGGCCCGAACCCGTAAACGTAGCAATGTTTTGGGATGACTTGAGGTTAGGGGCAATATGCCAATCGAACCCAGAGATAGCTGGTTCTCCCCGAAATATATTAAGGTATAGCGCTTTATAGTAGCAACGTGGGGTAGAGCACTGAATGGTTCGTGGCTGCGCAAGCGGTTGCAGCCTATCAAACTCCGAATACGCGTTGTGCAAGTAAAGTAGTCAGACTCGTCGGGCTAAGCCGATGGGTCAAAAGGGAAACAGCCCAGATTCCCATTTAAGGTCTCTAAATACATGCTAAGTTTGAAAGGAAGTCAAATTCCATAGACACCCAGGAGGTTGGCTTAGAAGCAGCCATCCTTTAAAGAAAGCGTAACAGCTCACTGGCGGACGGTGTTTGGCGCCGAAAATTTATCGAGGATCAAGCATGTTACCGAAATTGGAAACTGCATATTTTATTTATAATATATGTTTTGGTAGGGGAGCGTTCTATTTGCAGTGAAGTCGAATCGTAAGGTTTGGTGGAGCGAATAGAAGTGAGAATGCCGGTATGAGTAGCGATAGCACAGTGAGAAACTGTGTCACCGAAAGACCAAGGTTTCCTCCGCAATGTAAGTCAGCGGAGGGTGAGTCGGCCCTAAGGATGTTCCTCGTTTAATTGGGGAGTAGTCTGATGGATAAGGCGTTAATATTCGCCTACAGTATATGTGTATGTAAGGGGATGACGGAGTCGGAAGAATCAAGCCAATCGCAAGATTGGTATAAGCAGTAAGACAGTGGTGGTTGGCAAATCCGCTACCGCGTTTAATCGAGCTGTGATGTAAAGTTCCTTTCGCAAGAGAGGCACAATTTGATCAATTTCAGTTTCCAGGAAAAGTCTCATTACGCTCGCAAGAGCAAAACGCATGTGTTACCGTACCGCATTACCGACACAGGTGGTCAGGTCGAGTAGACCAAGGTGATCGGGAGAAATACGTTCCAGGAACTCGGCAAAAAAGCTAGGCGTAACCTATGGGAGATGCCTTGCCACAGCAATGTGGCTTCAACAAAAGTTTACTTAGCAACTGTTTATCTAAAACACAGGTCCCTGCAAAACCGAAAGGTAAGGTATAGGGGCTGACACCTGCCCAGTGCTGGTAAGTCAAATATTGTGAATGATTCACGCAAGTGATGAGTTTGTGATATAAGCTCCAGTAAACGGCAGCAGTAACTATAACTGTTCTATGGTAGCGAAGTTCCTTGTCGGGCAAGTTCCGACCCGCACGAAAGGTAGAATGACTGAGTAACTGTCTTGAACGTATACCCGGCGAAATTGAGATGGCTGTGAAGACGCGGCCTAGTTGTACATGGACAAAAAGACCCCGGGAGCTTTACTGTATCTTGGCATTCGTGAGCTTATTTTAATTGTTTAGC
>JAUZPJ010000416.1 GCA_030706025.1 Bacillota bacterium
ATGTCGAGAACATCATCTGTAAACATACCGAACGCCATCCTCATGGATGCCGGAAAGAAAAATGTTCTTATTTTAAAAAGATAACACTAAAGTAATGGCGTATCCATAAAAGCCCTCGAATGAGGGCTTTCGTTTATTTATTGATCTTGTGGACTCGAGTAACCATTCGTTCAATCATTTGTGGAAGTGTACTCTCCATCTGGGTTGCTTGGTCAGCAGTAATTTTGTTATCTTTCACCGCTTGGTCTAAATTGGCTTTCATAATAGATTGTAGATCCGAAACTAACTTATCCTTCGCAATTCCTTTATCTTGTGCAATTTGTGCAAGACTCTTACCACTTTTAATCTGTGCTAGTAGTTGGGTAGCATCCATATTACCTAGCAAAGCAGGAATTTGCTGCCGCACATTTTTAAATACGTCCTTGCCAACTCCTTCTTTATGCCCAGTCCAAGATTTGTTGATTACGCTGGTCGCTTTAGTAGCAGTCTTCGCTTTCATGGCTGCGGCTTTATCCGAGGTGAGCTTTCCATTAGCTACCGCCTTATCAATTCGATCGTTAAATGCCGCTTGTAGCTTTTGTGTTAAAGTATTAGCATCCATTCCCTTTGCAGCCGCAATTTGAGCTAGAGTCTTGCCTGATCTCAATTCCTGGCCGAGCACATTGGCATCCATTCCAAGAATTCCAGCAAACTCCGCTCCAAAATTTTTATGTTTTTTTACTTCGTCCTGAGTTCCAACATTATTTGTGACTGAATTGACCGTGCTCCCAGAAGTCGGATTGTTGTCTGGAACCGCGTAAGCTACCCCAGCAGCGCTTAGTGTAATCGCCAAGACCCCCGCTGCCCCTAACAAAGTGACTTTTTTGAACTGCATGTGTTTTACCTCCTAAATTTTATATTTGGAACATCCATAGTATTTTCAAAATTTATGAGCATGGCTTATAGATTCTGTGAATATATTGTTAAGATTTTTAATCAAACCTGTTCAAGCTGAAGTTAATAAGAATTGGGAGATAATTCATATATTTGATAGAGTGGAATAACAATAGAATCCGGCTTTCTGACAGTATAAATAAATTTTAACCTTGTCCTCTAATCCGTTGTACTTGATAAACTCATCGTAAATGGCACTATCATTTACTTGCCCTCACTGCGGAAACACCCACGTTGTTCGATATGAAATTTAAAGATCGCCAGAGATATAAATGCAAAGTTCAAGGAACCGATAGTTCAGCTTGATTTTCTGAATTCCAACTGGGACACTTATTTCCGTATATGAAAATGCTGTAAGAGACACGGCCAACACTTAATAATATTCCCCATATCATTCCAACAAGAGATTGAGCATCTTTTGAGTATTATTCAAAAAAGTGCGCATGACTTGATAATGTTCTGTTTCTTCATAACTTACCTGTTCAATTTCATCGTTTATTTGGTATATCATAGCGTCTGGATATGCCATTATTACTGGGGAATGCGTTGCAATAATAAACTGAGACCCCTTTCTAACTAATTCATGTATCCTAGTGAGCATGGACATTTGTCGAGATGGGGATAATGCAGCCTCAGGTTCATCCAGAATATATAGACCTTCTCCACTGAACCTATTAAGAAATACGGCGAAGAATGATTCTCCATGTGATTGTTCATGTAATGAACGACCTCCATAAGAGTCGATTAAAGGTGGTCCAAAAGACATTTCCGAATCCAAATCATCGATATTTGAAGCAAAATTATAGAAACTTTCGGCTCGCAAGAAAAATCCAGTGCGAGGCTTTTTTATACCTTTAACAACCTTCACATAGTTATTTAATTCAGAATGGGTTGCTTTGAATGAAAAACTGAAGTTTTTGGTTCCCCCCTCAGCATTAAAACCATAAGCAACAGCGATTGATTCCAAAATTGTTGACTTTCCGGAACCATTTTCACCAACAATGAATGTTACTTTTGGATGCAATAATAACTTATCTAAATTCTTTACAGCTGGTAAATTAAAAGGATATCGAGAAAAAGATGGAACCTTACTTCTGTCTAATTCGATATATCGAATGTACTGCCTTAAGCTATTTAATTCCATCACATAGTCCTAAGCTGCGCGATGCTATTTCTCCCATGAACCTATATCCCTCAATACTGGGATGGACTTCATCCACATAAAGTTTTCCTGCCTCACCGACTTGAATAGCTGTGAAAAATGGCCTCCAAAAATCAATGGCCAAGATGTTTTCAGTGTTTATGTATTGTTTTAGCCAATTACGATATTGAGTCAGTATCGTTTCTTCTGTTGGCGACAAAAACGGTATGGGTAGACCAAGAATTGGAATGATCCCTTGCTGTCGACTCATTTCTACCATTGTCTTAAAGTTAGCACTGACACTAGCCAGAGAAAAACCGGCTAAAGCATCATTAGCCCCTCCCAGAATGATTACGTGTGTTGGGTCACTCGGAAACACGTCCCGCTTAAAGCGCTGGCGCATCCCTTGCGTTAGATCCCCGCATATTCCCTGATTCACCATTTCTATTCCAAGTTCCTTAGTCACATAGGCCACCCAGGATTCATCATGGCTGAAAGGATATCCCTCTG
>JAUZPJ010000417.1 GCA_030706025.1 Bacillota bacterium
GTATCTATAACTGCCGGATTATTCGTTGGAGTTTGGTTGTCGTTAAATTTTCCTTGTCCTCGTTGATAGGAGCAACCAATAAGAATTAATAATAAGGATAAACCTATTAGGGGTACGGATAACAAAAATCTAGGCAACGTCAGTACCTCCTTTTTTTGCGTTATTTTAGGTTACCCTTAAAAGCATTTAGAAATCACATAAGGAAAAAAGTTTTGGAAGTTTAAAATTTAATCAAATAACATAGCCTATAGAATCCTTCTTGCGCGAATATTCGGTAGTTTCTTTCGCAAATAGATCTATAACCATATTTGTATTTAAATGCACACCGGAGTATAACCTTTTGAGTATTGGAGAATAATAATCTATTAATGCATTACTGAGGAGGCTAAGCTTCTTATGTGTGGAATTTCTGGTTTATTTGGCGAAGGGGATTTTATTAATATTGAACGTCTACACTCAATGAATCAATTTATGGAACATCGAGGTCCCAATGAATTAAGTTATTTCGTATCACCACCGCTTGCTTTCGGATTTAGTCGATTAGCAATTGTGGATATTGAAGGAGGGCGTCAGCCTTTAAAAAACGAAAATCAGTCCATCTGCTCAGTTTTTAACGGAGAAATCTATAATTATCGACAATTGCGAGAGGAACTCATACAAAAAGGACACCGATTTACTCAGAAAAGTGATGCAGAAATAATACCTCATCTTTATGAGGAATTCGGTATAAATTTCACTTCGAAACTACGAGGGACTTTTGCTATCGCTCTTTGGGATCAAACTATCTCCCGGTTAATGCTTGTGCGGGATCGGTTAGGAGTTAAGCCACTCTATTATCGCCTAACCCGAGAAGGCTTGGCTTTTGCATCAGAAGTCAGGGCACTACTGATCAGGGAAGTTAGGCCAACCATTAATGTTGGAGCCTTGGATCAATATCTTAGCTATCGGTTTGTTCCAGCGCCCTTCACAATTTTTAATGGGATCTATAAGTTATTACCTGGAACAACCCTCCTTGCTAGATTAGACAATGGAAAAGTTCAGATCAAAAATGAGACGTATTGGAAACTTCCAGAGAGAAATTTGGATTTACCGTTTAAAGAGGCTGTTGAGAAGGTTCGTGAAACTTTAAGCGAATCCATGTTGACCCGCTGGCCGACCGAAGTCCCTGCCGGTTATTTTTTTAGCGGAGGATTAGATTCTTCAGCACTTGTAGCCATGCATCAGGCCCTCTTAAGGGAAACTCCCCGAACTTACGCCATAGGGTTCGAAAAGCCACAAACCACTCATGATTTTCGTTATTATTCGGAACTGTCTCAGGCCAGGGAGGCTGCTCGATATTTTAAGACGAATCACTTGGAACGAGTTATTCCACTTCAAGAAGTAAAAGATAGTCTACCGACTATAGTATGTGGTATGGATGAACCCATTGCAGACCCAACAGCTATCCCTTTATATTTTTTAAGTCAGTTCGCAGCAGCCAATGGTGAAAAGGTTGTTTTTTCAGGAGAAGGGGCCGATGAACTTTTTGGCGGTTATACAACCTATTTTGAACCGGCAAATTACCGACGCTTCAACAAATTGCCACAATTTGTGAAGAACCTTATGGCCCATATATTTCCTGATGAAACGAAACGCTTTTCCCGACCCCTCTGTGACCGCTATTTAGGTGTGGGGGGTCTTTGGAGATTCGATCAGAAGTCTCAATTATACGCATTAAAAATGCTACACTTATCGAACAAAGAACAACTGTATCCGGCACGAAGTTACCTTGAAGATGAACGTTATTCGGAGGAAGAGCGAATGTTACGCTTTGATCTTTGTTCTTGGTTACCGGAAGATGCCTTGATGAAATCCGACAAAATGACAATGCTCCACAGTTTAGAAATACGATTACCCTATTTGGACCATCAACTTGTTGAACTTGTTCATAGATTGCCCTTTACCTATAAGATCCATCGAAAGATTAATAAATGGATCCTCAGAAAAGCAATGAGTTCCTATTTGCCGAGAAGTATCATCACCCGACCTAAAAATGGTTTTCCAGTTCCAATTACTGCATGGTTAACTCGAGAGCTTATGGCTGATATTCAGAGTGTTCTCCTTGATCCGGGACTAAGTATTGGAGCGTTTATCTTACCGAATAAAATCGAAGAAATCGTGAAAACCGAAATAGATCACCGAACGGCTCGATTAATTTGGGCTCTTTATACTCTTGAGATGTATTTAAAGCTGGCTATTCCTAAGAGAGAGTCATCATCCAGTCCTATTTCACTCTCTGGGAAATAGTTCGGGCCCGACTCTATGGTTTTCTACAGGCTATATCCGGGAATCTACAACAATCAATTCAAAGAGGATGAATTCTATCGTCGGTTATTCACTCCATGTCTTTCGCCCACCCTATGGATTCACAAACACCAATGACCTTAAGATATTTACTTTAGGATTTAAGGTGATTGATTGGTCCGTTGATACCAAGAATTGGGCAGGAACACCACCGGATAAAATTATGGAATATGTAAAAACGGAACTAACGCCAGGCGCGATCATTCTACACAGGTGATAAAGATGATAACCTGAGTA
>JAUZPJ010000418.1 GCA_030706025.1 Bacillota bacterium
AGTGATCAAAGTTGGCCTCCGCACGCGAACGGTGCGTGAGAATTTGATAGGTTGCTACGGTCACCGGACAGATCTCCTTTTTCTCTCCGGTGTACTCCCCCATTTGCGCTGGTTGGAGAGTCGTTTTATCGGTCAGTTCACGCAGCCACTGTTTGACAGCACTGGTATTCGTCGTAAGAATCAGCGTCTCACACTGCAATTCCATCATGACGCCCATACCAATGACAGTCTTGCCAGCGCCGCAAGGCAAGACTAAAACGCCGCTCCCGCCACGCACCGAACCTTGTTGATGGAAGGTTGCGACGGCTTCTTGCTGGTAGGACCTAAGGGCAAACGGTTCTCCCTCAGGATTCTCGCTTCGCCAGGCGATGGGTAAAGGGGTGCCTTCGCTGTAACCGGCTAAGTCTTCGACTGGGTAAGAGATTTTTATGAGAAGCTGTTTTAATTGTCCTCGTGCTTCAGGGTTGATCTCTACTTGAGTTATGGATAAGTTTGGTAAGTCGCTGCTTCTTGCCTGTTCATCGAAGGCCAGTAAAAGTTTGACCTCTTTATGACGAAGGATTTCCAGGAGGATCACTGGGTCTTCGGCAGTTAGAAGGAGCTTGTCTTCCTCTCGAACCAGCTTTACTAAACCATAGCGACCCATGAGCTGCTGAATTTCCGTGCGTACCGAGTCAGGCAGAGGGAATTTGCTGTAGTTCTCTAGACCGTTCAACACATCGGAAACGCTAACGCCGCTGGAGGCGGCGTTCCATAACGATAACGGAGTAATCCGATAAGTATGGATATACTCCGGGCTTTTTTCCAGTTCGGCAAAGACGGATAACGTATCGCGAGCTTCTTCATAAAGAGGATTATGGACTTCTAACAGAACTGATCGATCACTTTGAATAATCACTGGATTTGTAGCGGATGGCATTTAGTGACTCCCTCTTCCGGATAATTTGCCATAATTATAGCACAAAAAGCTGCTCCAAAGGGCATTAAAGCACCTACCTTCATTTAGCAGATGCTTTAAGTGAACCATAATGAAAGAGCTTAAGGACTCAGAAACTCTTGATATTTTACGGACTAGGTCTATAATTGGTTTGACATGTATTCCAAAATTTATCTCTAGGGAGGAGCGCTACTGTTGTCTGATAAAAAGATTCACCTTTTAATGGTGCTGACGTCCATTTTCTGGTCTGGCGCATTTATTACCGGCAAAATTGCCGTTGGAGAATTCCCTCCGTTTGCATTGACGTTCTTTCGTTTTCTCTTTGCTTTACCCTTTATTTTTGCGATCTTGTATTTACGAGAACCGGGTAACTTGATACCCCGCGGCGGGCAATGGCTGCCCCTAATTGTCCTTGGCGTTATCGGAACGTTTGGTTATCACGCCTTGTTTTTTACTTCCTTAAAATATACTTCGGCGATGAATTCGTCACTTATCGGAGCTTTAAACCCCATGGTTACAGCGCTTCTGGCCATCATATTCTTTAGCGATCGATTAACGTTTAAGCGAGCATTTGGCTTTTTCCTATCGTTTAGCGGTGTTTTTATTTTTATCTCCAATGGAGACTTGCAAGTAGTTACGCAATTTCGTTTCAATAAAGGCGATATCATCATGATGATCGCGGTCGTTTGTTTTGCTGTCTATTCACTGCTTAGTCGTCGCTATATGAAACAATATCATCTTTCACCGCTCATGGTTACTGCTTATACCTTCTTGATCTGCGTTGTCATCTCCGTCCCCTTTGTCTTGTGGGAAAACCCTTCCACTTATTTATTTTCAGCAACAGCGAAAGGTTGGCTCTCCATTCTCTATATGAGCGTGTTTGCTTCCTTATTGGGCTATCTTATCCAGATGGTTGCTATTCAACGGATTGGGGCACCTCGCACGAATATTTATATTAATTTGGTACCGATCTTTACGATCATTCAGTCTGTGACCATCTTAGGCGAATCGATCACTCTCTTCAAACTGATTGGGGCCGCCATCGTAATTGCAGGCGTTTATTTAGCGACACGACCTGAAACAAAAGGGACGTATTTGGCGAGCTCAAAGCGTGTCGCCTAACTTAGGTATTTTTCATTTTCGTTCTTCAACCCAAGCACAAAATGCGTTAATGAAAAAACCAGCATTTCGTGGAAATGATATTTCCAATAAATGCTGGTTTTCTTTATGCTGAATCAATACGAACCTTATTTTAATACCGATTGGCTTGCGTTCCATCGACTGTAATACAGACGTGTTCTCCATCAGGTTTGCAGATAAACCAGTACAACTGTTCCTTTTCACGTTTGGTATACAAATATCCTCCCCTACCACCGATATCTGCTCCCAAATAATACTTAATCGCTCCGGTTTTACATTCCTTTAGGCAGGAGGTACAACCCCAACAATCTTTAGGATATTTGACATAGGCTTTACCTGTATCACTCTTGCCCAAAATATTTCCCGGACAAATAGCCACACATTTACCGCAACTAATACAGGATTGCTGATTAATTATTATGCTCATACTGTTCATCCTTTTTCACAATTTCTCGGAAAATGATCTCGATTTTTTCGTCGCGATAGCGTGAATTAACATA
>JAUZPJ010000419.1 GCA_030706025.1 Bacillota bacterium
TAACGGCTATTTGCTTCTCTGTTTTGGGCTATGGATTATGTTACATTACTCTTTCCAGTAATAGTAAATTGAACGTAAAATCGGTGCCTGAGAAAGTATATCGAGAGACGCAGAAGTAATGTTTCATCGGAACAGCGTCAAACCATGATGAATTCAACAAAATTCTTATCCATCCAATCGAGTAATTCTTGGGTGCTGTTTACGGTGAAACCCGTGTTATTTTTAGCTTTTTTAACGAGTACGACTTCAATTCCGAGTTCCAAGGCTGCAGAGACTTTCGTATCTGTTCCACCTGCAAGACCGCTGTCTCGTGTCAAGAGAATATCTGCTCCGTAAAATTTAAATAAGGCCCTATTAATCTCTTTGGAAAATGGGCCTTGCATCGCTATAATGTCTCTAGGATGAAGACCAATTTCCTTGCATTTTTCGACTAAACGTCCTTCTGGAAGAACTCGCACAACGAAACGAGCAGAGTGGGCAAAAGAACTGTTGACAATGCTTTCTAGTTTATGACTGCCTGTCGTAACAAAAATTGTTATCGGGCGGTCTTTCTGTTGTTGCAAAGTATCAACTCGTTGTTCTAGTTGGAGTAACGCTTCGTCCCAATTGTAGACTGGGAAAATTAAGGGACTGGAAGGAACCGTAGTTTCTAGTCTTTCTAATTTAACATACGGAATGCCTTGCTGTTCACACCACTGTCGCAATAGGGTAAACTTCATCCTTGTGGAAGGATGGCTTGCGTCAATAACGATTGAAGGTATTGGTGAACCGGTTTTATCTGTCCAGGATTGCATTCGTATATACTTAAGCCCCCTGTTGTAAAGATGTTCACCGATCTCACGTGCCCCCGCAGTTTCTCCCAAAAGAATAATCATAGATCAAAGCCTCCGTAAAATGATACTCGAGCCTCCTCCACACACCTTATCAAAAAATTACAAGGAAATGCTTCTTAAGCAAAAGTAACGTTCAAAATAATAAGCCAACCTCTAATCATGTCTAACTTAGTATGGAACAAACTTGAGATATTACACGTTAAATGTGTTAGGGGAAGTTTAGGTATTTTCGAACCCAATAATTCTCCAGAGAGAATAAGAAACAGCCCACGTCAAGATAAAAAGACCTACCAGTATATAGCCTATCGAACCAAAGTTCAGGTTTTGAAGATATCTCCAAAACCAGCTATGTAGTCCAAGCTTAGATGAAATAATTTGAGCTAATTCAATGACTCCTATAACCAGTGCTGCAATTACGGAAAGGCCTGTGACTGATAGATTATAATAAATCTTACGTAACGGAGTGGAAAAGGCCCAATGGTAAGCAGTCGTCATGAAAATTCCATCTGCAGTGTCCATTAAGCTCATGCCAGCTGCGAATATTATAGGAAGAGAAAGAATGGCGGTTATTGGCATTCCCTTGGTGCCAAGAGTCGCAGATATTGCTAATAGGGCTACTTCAGATGCAGTATCGAAACTCAAACCAAAGAGAAAGCCCAGTGGATAAACATGCCAACTCTTATTAATAAACTTATAAATTGGTTTAAAAAAACGGGTTATAAAGCCGCGATTTAAGAGCAGCTGATCAAGATTTTCTTCATTAAATTCACCCTGACGCATCTTGCGAAAAAACCCGTATATATCGAACCAAATGTAAAGATTAAATAGACCTATGAAAAGTAGAAAACTTCCGGCAACAGCTGTTCCTATCACACTAGCGACATTTTGTATTTGTGGGATATTTTGTTGGGCCCAATGCATTGAAAAAGCAGTAATAATAGACATTATGCAGACAACCGTAGAATGACCAATTGAAAAGAAAAAGCCAACCCCCGTGGGGTCTTGTTTTTGCTGAATCATTTTACGTACTGTGTTATCAATAGCCGCAATGTGATCTGCATCAAAAGCATGACGTAAGCCGAGTGTATACGATAGAAAAGAAAATCCCAGTAATTGAGGATATTGCTTGATATTTAGGAACAGCATCATTATGCCTAAAAGGTGTAAACCTGTAACTGCCACACCATAACGCAGCCACTTAGGCAGACCTTTCATTGTTTGAGAGATATCGTTCAATTTTCTTCCTCCTGATCCAATGTTTATCAAAGATAAAAAAATAAAAACCCTTCATAAAGAAGGGTTAAAGTTAACATGTATCAGACAACAAGGGTTGACTTTTCGACACAAGTATACACCCCCTAACATTCCCGTAGGTAGCTTTGAACTTTAGAATAAGCAGGTCTCCTGGCTTAAGATCATCATCAACTCACGTCTTCCCGGGGATGTCCCAGTGACATAATGTGAGCGGATTCCCTCTTACAGTGGCGGGCACCGCGTCAGACTTCAACTGACTTTCCTTTTCAATCCTTTCCCTCGGGAAAGAATCACTTATTACTAACTATTTAATTCTTTTCAATAATACCATGAAACGAGTAAGTTTGTCTCCATATTCATGAGAAATTCACAACTTTTTCATAGGATTAACGTATGCGAGAGTTACACTAAGGTCATGGAAGAACAGCAAGTGAATTAAGTAAAAGCAAAAGCCAAAAAAGAAAATTGGGAGGAATTATAGAATGAAA
>JAUZPJ010000042.1 GCA_030706025.1 Bacillota bacterium
GGATTGGGAATATACTTAGCATATGGTGCAAAGAAAACAAGAACTAAGCCAACGACTACACCTGACAGGATTCCGGCGAATCTGGAAACTGCTCCATTGTGATAATTTATTGCTGAACGTGAAAAGGAACCAGATCCGGGAAAACATTGGAAGAATGCAGACCCTGCATTTCCTAAGCCTTGTGCGATAAATTCCTGGTTAGCATCAATTTTTTGCCGTGAGGTGCTGGCAATTGTTTTCGAGATCGATATGGCTTCTACTAATCCTATGATCGATATTGCAATCGCACCGCTGAAAACTTCCTTGATGGAATCAAGACTAAATTGAACCATCTTGAAGGGAGGCAGAGAGGAAGGGATATTTCCAGTGAGTTTTACACCTTTACTTTCTAAAGAGAATATTATTATGAAGAATATTGGTATGATAATTCCGATTAAGGCACCTGGCAAGTTTTTACTAATTTTTTTGCAAATCACCATAATCGCAATCGTCATTAATCCGAGACCAAATGCATAGAGGTTTGTCTGGGACAAATGGGTCATGACATAATAAAATTTCTCTGTAGTTACCATTTCTGCAGAATTTTTGATTTGTATGCCTAGTAGTGTACTCAATTGTCCAAGTGCAATTAACAAACCTGCACCAGCACTAAACCCTACTATTACGGTATGGGACACAAAATTTATCACTTTACCCAGTTTCATGACTCCATAAAGAATTTGTAAGGCACCAACGATAAAGGTCATTAAAAATAGTAGTTGATAGGCATTATCAAGTCCCATATAGTTTCTCATGCTACCCGCTACAAGAAGAGCTATAGCATTGGTCGGTCCCGCTATCAAATGTTTCGAGCTTCCAAATATTGAACAAATTATGGTTGATACAATAGCAGTATACAAACCATAGACCGGATTTACACCAGCAATTAAGGCATAGGCCATAGACTGTGGAATTGCCACGACAGCAACTGTCAAGGCAGCAATTAAGTCTTTTCTAAAATACTCAGCTTTGTAATTCTTGATTGTACCGACTAAAGGTAAATATTTAAATCGTGTTAGTTTCAATATAATCCCACCTTTCAGCTATAAGGTACTGCACACTTCCTTCGATCAATGATCCATTTAAATAAGTTAATGGCGTGAAGAATTTCACTAAGCTAAATAAAAAAATAGCTTTACAAACCTTTTGCTTTAGATTGAACAATTTCACTAGAACAAGTAAAATATAATTATTTCATTTAAGGGATTCAGTCATTTCTTACAATTTTCATTGTGCAGGAAAGCGGCTGCAATCAATGATTGTTCAAATAGAAACTGCAACCTCGCTTTCCCGAATTTCGTGTGCTATAATATTCGTAGATCAAATTTCTTAGCGGCCTTTAGAGGCTGCTTTTTTTATAATCGAATAAAACCATTTGTGTTGTTTGTATGAATTATTAATACTGGTGCTTTAGCTTCCGATGACATGATCTAGTCCTCCTCATTTAAGTTGTGACTTGTAGTCAACCAAGACAATCCCAAAAACAGCAACCATAACGAGAATAGCTACAACACCCATGATCATTCCACTCACCTCCTTTGTGAGTTTCTTAACTAAGTCAAGATTAGCATTGTAAGAGTTTAGTGTCTATAGCAAATCAATATGCTCGTAATCGATTTCCGTTATAGTCAACTTATATAATATTCAGCTATTATGTCGTAAACATAGGTATTTTGAAATCTATTAGAACTCATACATGTTATTATTATCTATCAACTTATATTTATTCTTTATATTCTTCTTTTAATGTCTGTAAACTCACTTATTATTTGTTTCTATCAGGCCAGTTAACGAGGCTTATGATTTATTCAATAAAACAGAGACAACTCTATTAATATTAGTGCTAGGTGCTTAATAATAGCCGTAATATACCAAAAAAAGCGATTATATCGAGACTCTAACTCATGTATAAAGAATACACTATACTATTTATATCTATATCTATCCCACGAGTCATGTAGCCCCTATGACAATTAATCGCGACCTTTGACAGGTCGAAAAAAGTATATAATTTGGCTAATCCGTTATAGATCTAAGTATTATAATTCCTTATGATATAACTTGTACTATACCTATTAATTTCAAAAAAGTTTTACCCTTTTAAATTTGACCTCTAGTCCAAGGTTTATGATTACGTTTTTTGGTCAAATGAAAACCCCGAAAAGATTCATCATCTCTTCGGGGCCGTACATTTTAATTAAAAACAATATCTTTGTTTAAGGCTCCAAACAATTAACTGCTTATTTTCTAAAACAATTACTTACTTATTTTCTAAACAGTAAGTATCAATAAACTCTTGAGGGAGCTTTTTGACTAACAAAACAGGAATAGGAGATCGATTAAGCACATTATGTGCTAAACATCCAAAGATTAAACCTTTCAGAGTAGTTAATCCACGCGTACCCATAATAATCAACTTAAAAGAATTTACTGTTGCATAATCAATTAATGCATCAACTGTATCGGATATACTAGGATTGGAATATATGATATGATGACCAACGCTTTTCGCTCTATCGGTAAATACCTTATTTGTTTTGCTTAATATCTCAAGATATTGTTTTTTATTATCCGTATCCGTTTCATTGATAATTTGTTCCATCCAACCCGCTGTTGGATGAACAGGCCAAGTATCTATCCAACGATATTTATCGTTTGGGGAAACAACATCACTTTCTTGTACCTGAACAATAGTTAAATGCATATTTGGCATATTTTTTAAAAGGTCGGCAGCGTATACAGCCGCTGAAAATGCCTGATGTGACCCATCAGAATAGAGGAGCACATTAAACGTTGAGTCTTTCACAGAAAACACCTCTTTATCAGATACTTTAAATTGATTATAGCATAATTGATAACGAAATTTTATACACATCATACAAAAACAGATTAAAAAGTAAGTCTCAATTGTATTCTTTCTACGGCAATATTACAGCATTTCTTTTTTTGCTATGATATGTTACAATACTATTCGTAATAGTCATATAGACGACATATTTTTTTGTATTACCACAATGAGTACCATACATACCAAACAAAAATATACCCCAATAAAGCCTCTATGGCCTACGTGGGGTATATAATTAACTATATATATCGCAAAGATCTTATTATGCGGCACCGACATGTAATATACCGGAAGCTGCCAAGACAATCACAACAATCTCTAATCCAACCATTACTGCATATACTAGATCCTTCTTACGTAGATATTCTATTAAAAGTGTGAGATAACCAATAATAGAGACTATGCCTAAAAATGCTAATCCAATTAAATTTAGATAATCACCATGATTAATTAGTTTTACCCACCCCCAACCCGTTGGAGCATGTGTAGCTTGTGCATATTGAGAAACACTCATGCTCCAGTAAAGTGGCATCTGAGAAGGTTCTACCATTGGATTAAAAGAACCCATCATATATAACACAAAAGTAATAGCCATTATACAAATACCAGTCCATGCACAAACTAATAAAATGCTGGCATATCTATTTTGTTCGGGACTAACATCCACACTATAAGTTACTTGGCTTCTAACATTTTGCATTTTATTACTTGGAGCAGGTGCTTGAATACTCATATTTTTACCCCCATCCTAATCCATTAAGTAATTGTTTTAATCCAGCAAATAATAACATCAAAATAACAATATAACGTACAGATTTAGGTCTCGCGTTATTTAGAATCTTAACTCCAATGCGCGAACCTACCATGATTCCTATAACGGACGGTATCGTGATCATACCGAGGACTGCGCCTTGATTCAAATATATCCATGCAGCTGACGTATCTGTGATTGCCAACAATGACATACTTGTACCTACAGCAATTTTAAGAGGTGCACCTAGCACTAAGTTTAATACTGGAACGTTAGCCCAACCTGCGCCAATACCGAACATCCCAGCGATTATTCCAATAACACAAAAGAGTAGCAACCCAATTGGAAGTCTCCATATAGTCCAGCTAACATCTATACCTGTTGAAGATTCAAGGTAAGCTCCACCAATGTTAAAATACCGCGTCAAAGCATCTGGTTGACCAACTTTAGGTATATCGCTATTTTTGGAAAAAACAAACAACATTGCTATGCCGGTAATTAAAAGACCAAGGATAATCTTGAGAATATTTTGCGGTAAAGATAGTCCTAAATACGCTCCTCCTATACTAGATATTGAGGCAAGTAAAGCTAATGGTATTACTAAACGTAAACTAGCTAAATTTGATTTTAATAATTTAGGCGCTGCTGACAATGAACATGCTAATGCAACGAATAGACCAGATCCACGGATAAAGTCAAAGTTGAACGGAAAAAAACTACTAACTATAGGAACGTAAAGTACACTCCCACCAACCCCTGCTAAAGCTGCTACAATGCCAATCAGAAAGGTACTAATTAATAGTGCAAGGGGCCATACCCACCATGGTACTCCATTTACACCGGTAGATTGGGCCATTGCAACGGTGGTTACGTTAAATAAGGAACTGGCCCCTGAAACGAAGTTTTCAATCATTTAGTTTGACCTCCTAAAGTTTAGCTAACATTTTATGGTGGCCTTAAGAAATCATTTTTACAAATTATGGTGCATTTTGCTACAGTTAGGACAGAAACTATAAATTATCGCTTACAACGTTATTTGCTAAGACTAAAATATCGTTTTTTTCTAATTAGTTAAAACCTAGAACATGTGAATCATGTAACAATAAAGTCATTAAATTTCCAGCTAACAAGTAGCATTGTTAGTTTTCTTTTTTGCCTCCTTTTCTAATTGTGACTATACTCACAATTAGAGATTATCATTGTGAGTATAGTAAGTCAATATCTTCGTAATCGTTATATCATATGGTGAAGTTGGCGCATAATTAACTAATATGTCGAATTTAATCTACTTATATATCTTTCAACCTTTTATTGTATTCTGGTAATAGTCTTGTAATATAAAGAATCATATTCTAAGCAAAATGCGTTTTTTGTCATACTCTATATTTTAGATGTCAAGTTAGGAAATCTAGGTTAACCAATTGCATTTATCGCTATTACAGAAACTTAAATGGAAACAATCTTTGATTTTAACATAAAACATCTATTCAGTTACAAGCTTACAATATTAGTTTAGTTGACCCTCTAAATGCTTCGAAATGATACATCATTAGACTCTTTATATTTTCATACTATATTTCCGTCATATATAAAAAACAATATTATAATTTCCTATGGACATTAGTATTATAAACTAATAACTCATTCATACGCCTTTCCTAAAATGTTCAACAACACACTCTATTTTATGGGTGGAATATCCTACCGCCTTAAAAAACCCATTCTTGTTAAAGGAGAATTACAAATTCTTTAGATGATTTGGACCTTATTTAGCATAAGCATCCAAGAGATTCTCTTTGTCCAAAGGAAAAGTAGCACCAATAAATGGGCTACAACCAATGCTCTGAAGAAATGGCGCAAAGGTAAAGTTATCTTATCAAAAATGAGAAGCCTAAGGCACAAATTGGCCCTCATTTTGAGTCATCATTAACAACCAGTCCTTTCTTATCTCAACAAGTTAGAATAAGCTTATATTGGCCATTTCATCGTAACGGGTATATGCTTTAGCGCGGTTTCGATAAACAATGATACTATTATTCACGGACTTCTAAAACCGTCTTCTAGAGTCCCAGTTCACTGCGCTATCTTTGTTGCCATAACGCTGCCTCTACGCCGAGAGGTTCTTCGATGCTGTTCTAAGTTCTATGCATCTTCCTTAGTATTCGTCCATATCCACGAGACTCGATTTTTCCCTCTTGCGAGGCCTTTCTTACGACGCGGATAGACTCACTTTATGTTACGGTCTGGTAACTTGCTTGCCCTCTGTCTGAGTGATACCTTAGTCGATGCGCTTCTAAACAAGGATTTCTCTTTACGATGGCATCCTAGCAACGGGGTGCCTTTGCGCTTACCCCGACTGGACTCACACCAGCTAGATAACGCGTACTTTGCTAGGCACGCAAAGATAGCAAAAAAAGCAATACGAACATACACAGGAAAGCCTATGCGTGTTCGTATCGCCTTTTCAATACAATCATATATATATCTCGCCAATACCTAGTCGTTTCTATTTATAGACGCTCTTAATCCCACTTTTTATATTTTCAGTTATCTTCTCCATAAAGTCCTGGAACTTTGTGTTAGTACTATTAGAAGACAACACTTGACGATTTCGTAGACATACTTGTTCTAATTCTTTAAGTTTTTCCTCATCTTCTTTAGTTAACTGCATACCGGCCAAAAGTTTGCCACGATGTTCCTGTTTCATTTTTTGCAAGTCTTCTATTAACTTACGAGCTTCTTCATCTTGAAAAAGAGTATACTCCGCTTTCTTGAATTCTTTGTACACATCAGTTTGCGCAATTGCCTTACCTAGTTCAATACTCTTCTGCATTAGCTCCTCAATTTGATCCATATTCATGTTTCCTCCTTTAAATTAGTTCAAAAAGCTAGTTCAAGTATATCAATCATAACTGATTACCACAAAATCTTAAAGGAGAATTTTTAGATTTGTGCTAAACAAAAAGGGAATGAACGCAAATCTTAAGATTTTACAAAAATTTGCACCCATCCCCATTTGCAATCAGACATAGTATAGATCTTTATTAAGGTCTATCTACTAACTGACTTAAAACTTAACATCAAACATATCGATGACTGGACGTTTGAATACGGACCATTCTTTAGTATTTGGATCCCACTTCATGTTGACGAAGCAATGCCAATTTTCTTCGTCAAGAGTTGGGCGGTCAGTTCTGAAATAATATCCAGGCCAACGTGTTTCTTCACGGAAGGTTACAGCGCGAAGGTGCGATTCAGCTTGCCATAATCTGTGTTTATTTTCCCAAGCTCTCAACAATTCATAGACATCTCTAGCAGCTAATTTCTCGGAGTCTTCTTTGAGGAATTCAAATAGTTCTGCAGCTCTTGTTAAGGAAGCAGTGTTGAAACAGAAATTCACATTTGCTCCGCCGACATATTCGTCCATGAGTTTTTGTAAACGGAACATAAACTGCTTAGGCATAATATAGTTCGGATTAACTTCCACATCCGTGGTGAAGTCTTTGTTTTGTTCAAAGATTTCGAGAGGTTTGTAGACCATTTCTTTAATATCTGCAATAACTTGAGGATCTACTTCAGTCAAAGTATTATTCTCTAAGATATATTTAATTGCAGATTTACCAGCAATACGGCCTTCAGCATGTGTACCTGAGGAGAACTTATGAGGGCAGTTTCCTGTAGCGTCACCAGCTGCAAAAAGGGCAGGAACTGTGGTCATGTTAGCATAACCCCAGAAATAATCGGTTCCAGCAGAAAGGTCTTCTGGACCAGAAACCCAAGCACCCGATGATCCGGAGTGAGAGCTGATAAAGTATGGCTCTGTAGCAGCAATTTCGGAAGATCTTTCTTCTGGCTGAACATTAGTTGCTGCCCATAGTAACGCTTGAGCAATCGTCATATCGAGGAAGTCTTCCCAAGCTTCATTTTCCAAACTCTTCATTTTCTTTTTGAAGGCTTTTTCGTCTCCTTCATATTGTTTGGCCAAGTTTGCAATAGCTTCCTCAGTCCGCATGAAGAGAGGTCCTTTGCCTTCTTGAATGTCTAATAAACCTAAATGGTTACGCAGATTGGCAGGAATCGGTTTAATTGAACCGTATACACCCCATTGTTTCAATTCATCTGCGCGGGTTTCCATGTAATTTTCACCCAAAGCATTGGTTGCACGGGATTTGAAAAGTAGGAACCATGCTCCAACAGGACCATAAGCGTCTTTAAAGCGAATCGGTACAAAGCGTACTTCTTGACTGCTCATCTCGCAGCCAGCCTTCATTGTGAAGTAAGCTGAAGAACCAGTGGAGAATGGAGGATACCAAGAACGTCCAGCACCTTCACCCGTGGATTTTGGTTTGAAGACGCCAACCGTACCACCCATAGCACACAGTGTTGCTTTAGCTTTGAAAACATAGAATTTATTTTCACGGACACTGAAACCAACGGCTCCTACACATTTGCCATCCTTAAGAAGAGGTTCGGTGATGAAAACCCTTTCATAGATGTTTTCTTCCCCTAATGCATTTTTTGCTGCTTCAGCAACGATAACTTTATAGGATTCACCGCTGATCATCAGTTGCCATTTACCCTCATGAACATAATTACCTTCTTCGTCTTTCCATAAGGGGAGACCCCATTTTTCGAAGAGGTGAACGGAGCTGTCTACGTGCCTTGCAATGTTAGCGACTAAGTCATCGCGGGCTATCCCCATCATATCGCCTTTAACATATCTAACGTAATCTTGAACAGTATTTCTGCCTTCTGCAAGTCCTACATAAAGATTGATCGCGGACAATCCCATTCCGACTGCACCGGAACGCGGCATTGATGCTTTATCAACCAAGGTTACTTTAAGTCCATTTTGTTTGGCCCAGTATGATGCTTCGAGAGCTGCGCCGCAGGCTCCCATTCCTCCTCCAATTATGAGAAGGTCGGTTGTTACTTCTACTGTTTCAAAGTTCATTGGCATTGATTTTAACCTCCCTTATTTAATCCCTTTTAAAGTTTACAACTGCTTACTTCTTATATGTCCATATTGGCATTTTATTTGAAGCAGGTTCTGTATATAATTCAATGCTGTTAATGTCAGTGGTTACTTCATAACCGCCATCGGGAACTGCGGAACCTTCTTCTGTTGTACGAATCGGGAATTTAAAGCGTTTGGTCATTCCATTACGGAATTTTACCGTCCACATAATGCTATCCGATCCACGAAGAGGTACAACAGAAGCCCCTAGTGGTACAAAGTCGGCGTATCCGCGAAGGTCCATTGCTTGTTGTGGACAAGCCTTAACACAGCATAGGCACTCCCAGCATTGGCTAGGATCAAGGTTTACAGCCTTCATTTTTTCTTTATCTAACATCATAAGGTCATTAGGGCATGCATACATGCAAGCTGTTTTATCTTGCCCTTTACATCCGTCACACTTTTCTGCAATTACAATACTTGGCATTCGTTTTACCTCCATTATTCATATATTTTTGAAATTAAATTAAAGAAACTCTTCTCTAATTAATTTTCAAACCAAAAGTCAGCTTACTTTCCGGAATAATATTTGAGCAAGATTTGTAAGACTTCTGGACGGCTGAAATTGCCAGGAGGCACCTCGCCAGCAGCTAACATTCCTCTCAACTTTGTGCCACTAATCTTTAGATGATCTTCTTTACCATGCGGACACGTTTTTTCAGTAGTCATGCCTTCGCACTTATTACAATACATAGCTGCTGTTACTTTAATTGGTTGGCAAAGAATTTCACCGGGTTTGAATTCATCAAACAATTCTTGTGCTTGATATGCTGTATAATAGTCGCCAACACCAGCATGGTCACGTCCAACAAGAATATGGCTACAACCGAAGTTTTGTCTGAAAATAGCATGTAGGATAGCTTCACTAGGTCCTGCATAACGCATTTCCATCGGGTAAACTTTCATAATTACATTGTTCTTGTTGAAATAATTTTCCAACAATACTTCATAACATTCAAGGCGGGTTTCAGCAGGAATATCTCCTTCTTTGAGTTTGCCAACGATTGGATGAATGAATAATCCATCGCATACTTCATTACCAATCTTACATAGGAATTCATGGGAACGGTGCAACGGATTCCGAGTTTGGAATGCTGCAACTGTTGCCCAACCCTTCTCATCAAATAATGCTCTAGTTTGTGCAGGAGTTGCATAATAATCGCCATATTTAGTTGCATAACCCAGTTGACTAAACGTTACCAAAGAACCGCCTACGTTGATGTCGCCTTGAGCCATTACCTTTTGAACTCCATTATGTTCTGCATCATCAGTGAAGAAAACTGCTTTGCACTCTTTGACTTTGTCATACTCATATTTATCACTAATTGTTAAGATTCCTGTATAAGTATCAGTTTCATCATCTACTAGGGCTACTTCCTGACCTATCTTGAGTTCAGCAGCTTGCTCTTTAGTGACGGATAACGTGATAGGTAGTGGCCAAGCCAAACCGTTAGTCAAGTGCTTAGTCTCAACTACACTTTCATAATTCGCTTTATCCATGAATCCTGTCAATGGACTAAAGGCGCCCATTCCGATCATTAAAAGGTCAGATGTTTCTCTGGAGGTCATACGAATTGTAGGCAATGTTTTAGCTTTTGCCAAAGCCTCTGCACGTTGGGATTCTGGTAGCAAAACCGGTGTTAATTTTCCGCCATGCGGTGGTACTAGTTTTGACATCATCTAGTCCTCCTTAATTTGTAATTTTGCTTGGGTGTGACCGTTTCTAATGTAACATTTCTCACAAGCTAAGATTAGCACTGAGGTCATAGTAAGTCAACATGGGTACGATTAATAAGTCTTATGTCCAACCCATTTTGGGACAATAGTATTATGTCGTAATCAAATGAAACGTGTAATTATATGTCATAGATAACTAGATAATAACTGATAGATCAAAGTTATTTCCTCAACAATTGTCCCCAACTGACCTTGACAGATTGTCCTTAATATGTACATGAACCTATATAATACACGATACAAGCCTTATATCAGGCTTATTTAAGTTCTGAGCTCTATAATTAGTGCTGGGGATATTGGTCATAATAATTACGAATTAAGAGATTAGGATTTTGGCATGTTCGACATGATATTCTTCGAACTCCATAAGTAAAAGCTATCATCAAATTCATAATTTTCGTACAACACCACGTTCAAGAGAGTATTTTTGACTTGTATCCATATTATTTATACTTCCTTTAAACCAATAATAAGTTCTCTATTTCTTCTATTAAATTTCTTTCTATGAAAAGAGAATCTTAAACATCGAAAGCATACTTAATCGAGCATGCTTTCGATGTTTGCAACAAATCTAGAGAGATTGTTCTAAAATCTCAGCAATATCTAGTGCTTTTAAATTCTCTCCTACCTCACGGGCAGAAATACCATCATTGATCATTGTTAGACAGAATGGGCAGGCAGTACTCACGAAATCAGTTTTTAGGGCGATCGCTTCGTCCGTTCGCATTATATTTATGCGTTCACCTTCATGTTCCTCAAGCCACATTCGTCCGCCACCTGCACCGCAGCAAAAACTTTTATCCCCAGTATGTGCCATTTCCCTGATTTCAAGGCCTGCTACTTTAAGCAATTCACGAGGTTGATCGTAAATTTGATTATATCGTCCTAAATAGCAAGAATCATGATAAGTTACTGTTTTACGTTTACTATTAGTAAGCCTTATCTTTCCAGACTTCACTAAATCTAAGAGGAATTGAGTATGGTGAATTACCTCAAAATTCGCATCTAACTGAGTATATTCATTTTTCAGAATATTAAAGCAATGAGGACATGCTGTGATTATTTTTGTAACTCCATATCCTTTCATAACTTCAATATTTTCTGTAGCTAGTGTATAAAATAAATATTCATTACCCAATTTACGCGCAGAATCACCGCAGCATTTCTCTTCATTTCCAAGTATAGCAAAACGAACACCTGCAGTTTGAAGCAACTTAACTAATGCAGCAGAAACTTTTTGATTCCGAGCATCAAATGCTCCTGAACAACCTGGCCAATATAAATACTCAGCAGCGGGATCTTCCTCAAAGGTTTTTACCCCAAGTGAAGTTAGGTAGTCTGCACGCGTGCTCCAACCAATTCCCCATGGATTACCGTTATTCTCCATGTTACGGAAAGCCAATTGCGCTTCTGCTGGGAATCTTGTCTCCATGAGAACAAGATTACGACGCATGTCTATCGTTTTGTCGACATGCTCGACGAACACTGGGCATTGTTGTTCACATGATCGACAAGTTGTACATGACCAGAGGTCTTCTTCCGGAATAACTTCACCGATCAATGCCCGACCAGTCCATTCTTCGGTCTCACTTGTAGCAGCAGTTTCTTGACCTGCTGCTTGCGCTAAAACTGCTTTCGAAGCTTCAAGTGCCGCACCGGTTTCTTCCATAAGTACCCTCATATCCTGGATTATCCTTTTAGGACTCAGATGTTTTCCACTTAGATATGCTGGACAATTTTCTTGACAACGTCCACAACGAAGACATACATCTGTGTTAAACAGCGCTTTCCAAGAAAATTCACGTAATTGGCTTTTCCCAAAAGTCTCAATACTTTCATCTTCGAAGTCAATTGGATCTGGAATTCCAATAGGTCCACGTTTACGGAAAAATTGGTTGAGTGGGCCAAGTAATATATGGAATAGTTTGGAATAAGGGAAATACCCAATAAACGTCATAGCAAGGATGAGGTGGAACCACCAAAGAAATCTATGCAAGGACAAAAGTTGTGCCTCATTAAATCCAACCTTAAGTGGAATCGACATCCACCGACCTACAAATGCCCAAGATGACCACGGGTCAGGTAATACAGCAATACGAACACCCTGAATTACAAAACCTGTAATCAAAATGGTCAATAATAAACCCAAAAATATAGCGTCATCAGCTTTGTTATCAAGACGGTCTGGTCTTTGGATATATCTCCGATAGCCAGCAGCAAGTATCCCAATTACAGCCAATAATCCAAACAGGTTAGATGTCAACTTAATGAAAAGATATAGCCAGCCATGAAAAATTTGTAACCCAAAATCCGCTTGTAGTGTAATCATCGCAGTTGCAAAAGCTAAAAAAACAAATCCCCAAAAGATCCCCAGATGCATGAGTCCGGGATATGAATCTTTAAGGATTCGTTTATGGCCTAATCCGTATACAAGGATATCTTTAATTCCTTGCCAAACGTCATCTAAGCGGTCTTCAGGTAGTCCCAATTTCCAAAGCGTTACGCGTCTATAAACCCCGTAGCCAAAGAAAACAAGCGCTATTATAAAGAACAAATAGAGCCAATGCTCTCCTTCAATGTTCCAATACACTTGTCGTGTGGCCATTCTTTCTCTCCTTGCCGTAATCAGTGAAGCGCCGCAGAGACGCCTCACTAATTACTAA
>JAUZPJ010000420.1 GCA_030706025.1 Bacillota bacterium
CTTTATGGCGGTACGTATACCTTGTTTGCCTATACCTTCGCTAAGCTCGGCATCAAGGTCCACTTTGTCGATGTTGACAAACCAGAAGACTTTCGCGCCAAAATTACGGACAAAACGAAAGCTTTATATACAGAAACGATTGGAAACCCTCAAATTAATGTTGCCGATCTCGAGGAAATTGCCCGTATTGCCCACGAAAACGGACTCCCACTCATCGTAGACAATACGTTTGCCTCCCCTTATTTATGTCGGCCTATTGAGCACGGCGCTGACGTCGTCCTTCACTCTGCCACCAAATTCATAGGCGGACACGGTACTTCAATTGGCGGCATCATCGTCGATTCGGGAAACTTCGACTGGAACAACGGTAAGTTTCCGGAACTCAGTCAACCGGATCCTAGCTACCATGGCATTGTTTATACCGAGGCCTGCGGTAAGGCTGCCTATATTACCAAAGCAAGAGTATCCCTATTACGTGACACCGGGGCGGCACTCTCTCCGTTCAACTCCTTCTTGTTTTTACAGGGATTGGAAACGCTCCCCCTCCGCATGGAGCGTCATGTTGAAAACGCCAAAAAAATAGCCGAATTTCTCGACCAGCATGAGTTCGCCACTTGGGTTAACTACCCGAGCCTGGCCAAAAGCCCTTATCATGCACTCGCCCAAAAATACTTACCCAAAGGAGCGGGAGCAATCTTCACCTTCGGTGTCAAAGGCGGCCTTGTTGAAGGGGCTAAATTCATTAATAGCCTTAAGCTGTTTTCTCATTTGGCAAACGTCGGGGATGCCAAATCCCTAGTTATCCATCCTGCAAGCACAACGCATCAACAGCTCGATGAAGAATCTCAGCGTGCAGCTGGTATATCGCCCGACATGATTCGCCTTTCTATCGGCATAGAAACCATCGACGACCTACTCTATGATTTAGATCAAGCCCTTCTGGCAAGTCAAAAATAGAAGCAAAGGGATCGTAGTGAAAGTCGGAAATGAATTGCACCTCCCGCTTAATGGCTCACTTAGCAATATCATTTCCTTCTTTCGGGTCAACGGGGAGGCAAGGAAACTACTCCCTAGCCTCCCGCTTCTTATTTGAATTTATCTGTTAATAAAGGGGTTTTTTTACATGCCTATTAAGATACCGGAACATTTACCAGCAATGGAAATACTCAATCGAGAAAACATCTTTGTCATGGGGGAAGAGCGTGCCTTTCACCAAGATATACGCCCGTTGAAAATCGTAATCCTGAATCTAATGCCGCGCAAAGAAACGACAGAAACGCAACTTCTGCGGTTACTCGGGAACTCTCCCTTGCAAGTGGATATTGTCCTCTTACGTATTGAAAGCCATCACTCCAAAAATACCTCTCAAGAACACTTAGACGCCTTTTACAAAAGCTTTGATGATATTAAGAAGCGTAAATTTGATGGTATGATCATTACCGGGGCACCCGTAGAACACTTGGAATTTGAGGAAGTCACCTACTGGGAAGAATTCAAAACTATTATGGATTGGACGAAAACGAATGTAACCTCTACCTTTCATATCTGCTGGGGGGCACAAGCTGGGCTATACCATCATTATGGTGTCCCTAAATACCCCTTAGAAGAAAAAATGTTTGGCATCTTTAAACATGACGTCAATAAGAGCGGCTTAAACGGCATGCTGCTCCTGCGTGGTTTTGATGATGAATTCTACGTTCCTCACTCTCGTCATACAGAAGTTAAGCGCAGTGATCTAGAAAAACACCCCGAGTTAGAGATACTATCCGAATCTGACGAAGCAGGAATTTATATCGTGTTGTCCAAAGACGGCCGACAAGTCTTCGTAACAGGTCATTCGGAGTATGATACCCTAACCTTAAAAGAAGAATATGACCGAGATATCGCCAAAGGACTTTCTCTCGCTCTGCCTAAAGACTATTTCCCGAACAACGACCCCACCAAGACCCCAGTCCACAAGTGGCGTTCCCATACGAATTTACTCTTTCAAAACTGGTTGAACTACTACGTCTACCAAGAAACCCCCTATGACTTAGGCGGGCGTTAAGCAAAGCATGGGAACCGCCCCTTCTTCCAGGACGGTCCCCATGCTTTCTTCTTTGTGCCTTACTTTTATACGAATAGTAATCAGCTTAAGCCTAAACCCTTCCGCTTGGAAATGATATGGGCTTCAATACCATTGGCAACTTCAACTGGATCATCTCCGAGTGCGACCTTCCCTCCAGTTAGCCCTTCAACATCTTCAGTCAATAGTTTAACCAGTTGAGGCGCACCCGTTACAAAAGGTGTTGGGGATAGGTGTGTATAAGCACCGTAAGCTACTGCGAAAACACCATCAATCGTGGCTTTTTGCTCCATCCATTCAGGTGCAGTGACGGCGATTGGCAACTGAGGGATATCCGCATCCAGGTGATCCGCTAGTGCAGTCACAAGCATAGAGATTCTGCCGGTATCAGTACACGTTCCAAAGCTCAGGACAGGCGGAATCTTCAAAGCGCCACATATTTCGGCTAACCCTTTGCCTGCCATATTAATAGCATCCAAGTTACAAAGCCCC
>JAUZPJ010000421.1 GCA_030706025.1 Bacillota bacterium
GCAAAAAGTAACCGGTCGAGGCAACATGGAATTTCAAGATATTGTGGAAGGCCTCTGGGGCTTTTTAGTTGCGTTTGCTATTTACATGGGATGTGTCTTTATTGTGCGTGCCCTAAAAAAGTTGTTATTAAAGTTTACCGATTCTCGCAAATAGTCTATAATTACCGGGTCAAGAGCTTAAGGCAAAAAATGCAATCACCAACAACCCGATTATCAACGAAATAACAATAATAAGGAAGTCTTGACGGGTTGGTAAATGGAAGTTGTCCTTATACTGTTTCCATGGCATAAGCCTCACTCCTTACAACTTATGGAATATAATATTCAACGTCCATTAGGCTATTCCTCTCAACCCTTTAAAACTTCGTGTATTATTCTGAATAATAAGTTTAGGGCATTTGGGCTTAGAATAACGTAAAAATATTATGTTAAAACTTTATTTGACAAATGAAGCAACCAAATGCTAAAATATTTAAATGTGGTGACTTCTCACCGCAACCGCTCGAATCAGGTATTAACGGGTTTTCAACGTGAAAATCGACCTGCAATGGCGAGTCTAGGATACGGGAGGTGTAATAATAATGTACGCAGTTATTGAAACCGGTGGTAAGCAGTTCAAAGTTCAACAAGGCGACGTAATTTACGTTGAGAAATTGGATGCTAATGTAGGAGATGCCGTGACTGTTGACAAGGTTCTCCTTGTGGAAAAAGACGGTGTGTTCAATGTTGGTACCCCAGTTGTGGCTGGAGCTACAGCAGTGCTCAAAGTTGTGGAGCACGGCAAAGGGGAGAAGATTATTGTCTTCAAATACAAGTCCAAAAAGAACTATCGACGCAAACAAGGACATCGTCAACCCTACACAAAGGTTGTTGTCGAGGCACTCCAAGCGTAAGAAACGTGATGGCATTCGTTTTGTTATTTGGGCAGATGATCAAGGATGGATTCATGAATTTGAGCTGTCCGGACACGCTGGGTATGCGGATGAGGGGCAAGACATTGTCTGTGCAAGTGTTTCTGCACTGAGTATTGCGGCCTGCAATGGGTTGGAGCATTTCTTGTCGGTTTCCCCTAAAGTGCAAGAGGGGGATGGACATCTCACCTGTCAGCTAAAGGGAATTCAAGAACAAGAACTGGAAAAGGCTCAGTGGATTCTGCAAACCATGGCGATGGGCATCGAACAAATACAAACGGTTTACGGTCAGGACTATATATTTATCGATCGAAGGAGGTGGACTCCATGTTAAAAATGAATCTTCAACTGTTTGCCCATAAAAAAGGGGTTGGTAGCTCACGAAATGGTCGTGACAGCAACGCTCAACGTTTAGGGGTAAAACGCGGTGACGGTCAATTCGTACACGCTGGTACGATCATCGTACGTCAGCGCGGCACGAAGTTCCATCCTGCAAAGAACTGTGGTATAGGTAAAGATGATACCTTGTTTGCTCTGATTGATGGTTATGTTAAATTTGAACATAAAGATCGGCAGCATAAACAAGTTAGTATCTACGCTGAGCGTTCAACACCGGTGGCTGTTGCTCGATAGGCTGTGTCTCATTGTGACCCCTGGGTTTTTCCCAGGGGTTTATTTTATACAGTCAGAAAGTATAGGTGCAACTAGGTCTGCCACCTACGCCAAGGCTTCCAAGAAGTCTAACCCGTGCGAAGACAGTGTCTTCGGGCGCCAACCAAGTTTTCTTTACATATTGGAAGCACCTTGGTGCGTATAAGTTAGGGTGACTTAAATCAAAGAACATTCCTTGTCCTATCTTACATACATAATCGGAATTTTGTTTAGTGAGTATAGGGTTGGTTCATTCATCACGAGTGGTCTATATAAAGTAATAGGTGTCTGATAAGGGGATTCGATGAGATGGCAGAGATGGAGCAGGTTTTGTTGTCAGAGGTGTTACAGTGGTATCGACTTCAAAGGCATGATTTTCTAAATCATTGGCAAGTGATTATGGGTAATTTACAACTTAACCAGCCGGAAAAGGCGCTTGCGTATATGAAGGATATGATGGCAGGTCCTCAAGAAGAACAGAAGATTTCCCATATTTCCCAAAATGAGCTTGCGTCGATTATGCTCAGTTTTGTGATTCGTCTCAGACAGGAAGGGGTTAAGGCTACCCTTGATTTTCCTGAGGAGATGAAACAGGAAGACTTTTGGCAAGATCATTGGCGAGAGGAATATACTGAAGCCTTATACGGGTACACTAGAGAATGTGTGGATGAGGTGTCGCGTTTTGGGCAGTCAGAAAACTTAGAAGCCGAGGTTTATTTATACGATGAACCGGGAGGACTATCTTGTCAGTTCGTTTTATTATCTGGGGAGGAAGATATTCTTTCCGATAAGACGGTTAGACTGGCTAAGAATGCCTAGACTTGCTAATAAAGAAAATTTATCGATTAATATCCTATTGGCGTTGAAAAGACTCAATAGTATAAGGAGAATCAAGTTATGTTTTATGATCAGGCAAAGATCTATGTCAAAGGTGGAGACGGTGGAGCAGGAGCTGTCGCTTTTCGGCGGGAGAAGTATGTTCCCGAAGGTGGCC
>JAUZPJ010000422.1 GCA_030706025.1 Bacillota bacterium
GAATAGTTTGACTTTGAAAGGATGGATAATATGGGTGCTCATAAGAAAGTTTCCCGACCAAAATCTCCGGTTACCGTAAGAGACCCTCATTATCAAGAGTTTGACACTCAAAAAGAGCGTAACATTCAAACATCGTTACCTCGAATTACCAAATAAAGAAGTATTAATATATCCTAGAATTTATATTCCAAATAGTTGTTAAGGGGAGTGTGCTTAAAGCACGCTCTTTTTTTATATGTATTAGTACAAATTAGGACAATACCTTCTATTCAAGAAGGATTTACCCCATTTTAGTCGAATATTGTGATAATATCTTAAATGCGGGAGGTCTAGCCTATGTTGCTGGAAGGACAAACCTTCTCGATCACCCTAAAGGAAATTTTGGACAACACGAATAATGCAATTATTGCCATTAACATGCAAGGCCTAATTATTTATGCTAATCGCGCTGTATTTAAGATTTTAGAAATTCCCGTACAGGATATTGTTGGACAGCCTATAAGTACATATTTCCCAGGCACCAGACTACTAAATGTTCTCGAAAACGGGATTGCTGAGTTAGGGCAAAGAATGACAATTAATAATACAGTCCTATTAAGCAATCGCACTCCGCTCCTTATTAATGGAGACTTGGTTGGTGCAGTCGCTGTCTTTCAAGATATTACGAATCTCCAAAATTTCTTGGACAATTTAGTAATAGAACACGAGAAAACTAAGCAACTCCAACGCACCTTAGAGGTCGTTCTGGATACGGCTTATGATGGACTTATTGTGGTTAATAATAAAGGCATTGTGACCATGACGAATCAGGCCTTTGCCAACTTTTTCCAAAGATCACCTGATGATATGATTGGTAAACCCATTACTGAAATTTACGACAATCCTAAATTCACGGATGTTCTGGAAACAGCTCAACCTGTACATAGATATATACATGATTTGAATGGCCATAAAATTATCGCTAGTAGGGTACCCATAATTCAGGATGGAAACATTGTTGGAGCAGTCGGAAAAGTTGATTTCAAAGACGTTAATGAATTCTACGCCCTAACAAAAAAAGTCGATTCGCTTCGAACCGAATTGGATTACTATAAAAAAACTATGTTACAGAAGAATAGTTCAGCTCTAGAGCATTTAAAGGGGAAAAACCCTATAATGGTTTCACTAGTTCATACCGCCCTGCGCGTAGCGAAATCAGGTTCTACTGTACTGTTGAGGGGAGAAAGCGGAACGGGGAAAGAACTATTTGCGCAATTACTTCATTCCGAAAGTTTTCGTAGGCAAGGTCCTTTTATTAAGGTAAACTGTGCTGCTGTACCTGAAAATTTGCTCGAATCCGAGTTGTTCGGCTACGAAGAAGGATCGTTCACTGGAGCCCTCAAAGGGGGCAAACTTGGCAAATTTGAGTTAGCTGATGGAGGAACACTTTTTCTTGACGAAATTGGTGATATGGAAATGGCTATGCAAGCCAAGTTATTACGCGTTATCCAGGAACGAGAAATTGAACGTTTAGGAAGCAGTAAAGCTCGTAAAGTGGATGTGCGGTTAGTAGCTGCGACCAATCGTGATCTTGAAGCCATGATTAGGGACAAACAATTCCGAGAGGACCTTTATTATCGCCTAAATGTTGTTACGTTAACCATACCACCCTTACGAGATAGGATGGATGACGTTGAGGGTTTGATTGAAACCTTCATAAAGAAATTTAATTATCAGTTCGGGCAATCTGTAACAGGAATAACGTCTGAGTCGAAAAACGTTTTGATGAAACATCTATGGCCTGGAAATATTCGGGAGCTTGAAAATGTTATCGAAAGAGCCTTTAATATGCTTGACGGCTCAGAAATTCAGCTTAAACATCTACCAAACTATTTGCAAATCTTAGCTGGCCATGAAACGCGCCCGTTTGTCGGTGGGGCGTTAGAAAATATTCTCAATAGAGTGGAAAAAGAAGCTCTCATTTATGCGCTTGAAAACGCAAATGGAAATAAAGTTCAAGCTGCAAGAACACTCGGTTTGTCCCGTGCCGGTTTATACAAAAAACTAATCAAGCATCAACTACACCATTGATTCACAAAAAGGAGTATAAATGTGTTTACTAAATGATACATGTCTTTTCTGGTAGGCATGTATGTACAATCCCTATAATAAAGGATTTGAAGGTTGATATTGTTAAAAGCGTACACATTTGTATACAATTGTGTGCGCTTTTATTAATGATGTCTTGTATCAATCGATATGGACAAAAGCCCTATATATCCTAGGTATTGGCATTAATATAAGATTCTGAATCTATTGAATTATGTACTGGCATATTAATTGCAAGATAATTCTATATATTCCGAACCAGTTGCTAAACAGGCTGTGATCGGATAGAAAAGGAGGAGTAAAGCTTGAAGACAATCATGGTTATCGGGGCAGGACAGATGGGAGGTGGAATCGCTCAGGTTGCTGCCCAAGCGGGCTACTCGGTCATCCTAAACGACATTAAAGACGAATTTGTAACTCGCGGTTTTGGCATCATTGAGAAAAACCTCCGTCGCAGTGTTGA
>JAUZPJ010000423.1 GCA_030706025.1 Bacillota bacterium
CTTCTGAGCCGAAACCATGAACGCTTGAATTGGTCGCGGGGGGCAAAAGAACTTCATGATCAAATCCGTGGTTTAAACCCTTGGCCTGGGGCGTTTGCGACTTTTCGGGGGGAAAATCTTAAGATCTGGCAAAGTGCATTTTCTCGCCGTGCTGATAATCCTGCTGAGAATAAATCTTTTTTAACGGGGGTTGAGTTTGAACCTGGTCAAATTATTCAGATTGTGGGAGACAGTTTGCTAGTGCAGACCGGAGAAGGAGTCCTAAAAATATTGGAGGTTCAACCTGCGGGAAAACGTTCTATGTCAGCTCGTGACTTTTTTAATGGCCGACATGGTATGGTAGGCGAAGGATTTGATTGTTAAGAAGGTTGAGGCTGAAAACATTGTTTGAAGCCAAATCATAAATGGAGGTTACCGTATGTTCTATTGGGATCCCACTATGGTTCTTCTAATTCCAGCAATATTACTATCGTTATATGCACAATTTAAAATTTCATCATCCTATAGACATTACTCTCAAATCCGTTCCCGGTCTGGGCTTACTGGAGCTCAGGCTGCGCGTTCAATCTTGAACAGCAACGGACTTTACGATGTTCGTGTGGAACCAATTCGAGGACATCTTTCCGATCATTATGATCCACGTACACGGGTCATTAATCTTAGTGAAGAGGTTTACACGGGTGCGTCTCTTTCTTCTGTGGCAGTAGCGGCTCATGAAACAGGGCACGCTTTGCAGCATGCGACAGGATATTTTCCTTTGCAACTCAGATCATCCTTTGTTCCAGTTGCTAACTTTGGCAGCGGGGCAGGAACGATATTAATCATGGTTGGCCTTTTCGTGCCTCAATTCGGGTTGCTTCTCCAATTAGGCATTTTGGCGTTTTCCTTTGCCGTACTTTTTCAAATTATTACCCTCCCTGTAGAATATAACGCGAGCCATAGGGCTCTGACCCTCTTACAGGATGGTGGAATGCTGGGAGGGGAGGAAGTACGTGGCGCTCGTGCTGTACTAAACGCGGCAGCTTTGACTTACGTTGCGGCAGCATTGGCGGCGGTACTTCAGTTATTACGATTCGTCTTAATCGCACGAGGTAGAGACAATGATTAGGGATACAGCACGTAGCATAGCAGTTCAAATACTAACGCGAGTTGAAGTTGAAGGGGCCTATGCGAATCTTTTGCTCCAGAGAATGATCGGAAGGCTAACCGATTCTAGAGATCGCCAATTTGTAACGCTATTGGTTAATGGTGTTCTCAAGAACCGACTAACCTTGGATTATGCACTGCGTTTGCATTTAACTAAACCAATGTCAGCCCTTCCCCATGAAGTTAGGGCAATTTTACGCAGTGGGGCGTTTCAACTGCTTTATGTTGATAAAGTCCCGTATGCAGTTGCGGTTAATGAAAGCGTAGAATTAGCCAAACCATTTCCGAAGTTTACGGGATTGGTGAATGTTGTATTGCGAAAAGTTATGGATAAAGGGTGGGAGTTACCTTGGCCGGATGCGAAACGGGAAACGGTACGCTATCTATCCGTACGTTATTCTCACCCCGAATGGATGATCCAGCGTTGGTTAAATCGCTGGGGGTTTGAGGAAACGGAAGAGCTGTGTCGAGCTAACAATGAACCAGCTCAAACGTGGATTCGCACAAACACCCTTAAGACCTCACGCGAAGATCTAGTAAAGCGACTTATCCAGGAAGGGGTTACAGTTGAACTAGGGAGCAGAATACCTGAAAGCCTGATAATACAGAACTTTGGTGCTTTAGATCGACTGGCCAGTTTCCGAGAGGGACTTTTTACGGTTCAAGATGAAAGCTCTCAACTTGTAGCCCATGTGGTTGATCCGAAACCGGGACAATATGTTTTAGATGCCTGTAGTGCTCCCGGTGGAAAAACAACGCATTTAGCGCAAAGAATGAATAATCAGGGTGAAATACAGGCGTTTGATATCTACACGCACAAGCTAGAACTTATTGACCAGTTGGCCCAGAGATTAGGAATTGGGATAATCCAGCCTCAATTGGGTGATGCGCGGGATTTACCTGGGGTAAAACTCTTTTCCCAACAGTGTGTTTTGGTTGACGCTCCTTGCTCGGGTTTGGGCGTTCTGCGACGCAGAGCGGATTTGCGCTGGCAAAAAGATGAACAAAACCTGAAAGATTTACCGCTGCTTCAATTGGCAATTTTGGAACGGGCAGCGTCTTGTGTAAAAATCGGTGGAGATCTAATCTATTCAACTTGTACGATTGAACCGGATGAGAATTTTGAACTAGTTAAGAAATTCCGTTCCGCACATCCGGAATTTGAAGCGGTTAGTTTAGTGGAATTGTTACCGTTTGCCCTTAAGGATGCCCGAGATATTCGACAAGCAAGTAAAGGAATGCTTCAGCTTTTACCCCATCATCATGGAATGGATGGATTTTTCATCGCTAAATTCCGGCGCAGGGAAGTTTAATTGGAATGAATTGGGTGAATAATAACGATTATGGAAGATATTGAACTGCGTGGTTGTTCGCTTGACGAACTAATTCAAATTTGTC
>JAUZPJ010000424.1 GCA_030706025.1 Bacillota bacterium
CACGTCTAGATCAAAAGCCATTCATGCCCCCCCTAGAATGCTGAACAAACTAACCTTTATAAGAAACAACTCAACCATATTGTACCAATAATATGGTTGCTAATAAAGCCCCTTAATATGTGATTAGGCTTTTAAAAATAATCCACAGCTCCAACCCTTCTCCTGAACTGATAAATTCAACATGTTGACATTCACATCTCCCATAGCATGGGTGAATTCTTTACTCCTTGGGGTCCGATAACACGTGATACGACAAGTATATTGAACCCTAAAGCCCCAGGTTCGACAGTATTGTCGAATTTTCCAAGTTAACAAAGGTTCCAGGAACCTGTCGACGGTGAGCGTCAAGGGTAATCGATCGGGAGCCCTTCCGGCGAGCAACGTGCTGAGAGGTGCTAAAACCTCTTAAGCATAATTTTACTAAATTCCTTTAAATCATCGAGATGATGCTCAATGACTTGACTTACAATCTTTAAATTAAGAGATTGATAATTATGGACCGCGATATTCCGGAAACCTACCATTGATTTTAAAGATTCAGCTAACGAATCCTCTAAGCAATTATGTTGGTGAAGAATATCAAACGCTTCACGGCTATTTTGCGGAATTCCCCATTTCTCTTCGGCCACTATATGCATAGCTAAGTCAATAGCCGCCTCACAGCCTCTTTGTATATTCAGAATGATTGAATCCTGTTTCGTATAATTTTCCAGATTCTTAGGGTTGTTCTCATATTCCTCATGAATACGCTCAATACAACGCTCGATAATCGAGCATTTGTTATAAACCACATCATCCCCCATAGATCGTCCCCCTCTCTTTTATCCTTTTTAGAATAAGCGCCCGTTCCTCATTAAGAAGAGCGTACTCTTTGTACGTACGGAGGAAATAATATTTTCGTCGCGTTTCATCCTGACAATAAAGTACTTTTCCGTATCCAACCACTTGAACTTGAAACACAGTACTTACCAATTTCAAGTTAATACAATCACAACTCTTACCCAGTAAATCGGCCAACTCTTGAGCCATACAAAAAGACTGATATTCGTTAACGACCTGATCGGTCAGATAAGCGATATCAATATCACTATCCCCACGGGCTCTGCCCTTGGCATAGGAGCCAAATAGGATAATGAGCCAAGGAGCTACAGATTTTCTTAGCGTATGGATTATCGTCTCTATCTGCTCTGAATGAAGTTCAAGGTGCCCATCCATCAAAATTCGCTCCTTCTTTAGAAAGATACAACCATATTATACCAATAATATGGTTGTAAATAAAGCCACTACTCGTTGCTAGGCGCACTGTTTTAAATTGAGTTTAGAAATATCGATAACACCTATATTACATTGGCCCTCTGAATAGGTCGACAAAATCCGGGAAGTACCAGTCCCCGACCGAGCGCTCCGGGAGCCGTTCCGGCGAGTAGGAATTATTTCAACTTATAACGAACTCTACTTCCATATCGCTGTGAAGATAACAGCTCTTTGTTCTCAAGTTTCAGGACAAAATTTCTAATCGTTGCATAGGCTGCGTTTTTGTAGTCCTTTTCAAGCTGCTTGGTTGAAAATTCATGCGTACCATAAGCTGATAGTACATAATGAAATAAATCCTTTTCCTTGGCTGTAATCTCTCCACCTTGAAGCAGATCATTAAATCTCTGAAGCGTATCCGCTGGTTCAGCCTTTTTCTGAAGATTGGTAATTACTTGGCCTATAAAATAGTTAACAAACGGCGTTATGTCCAAAACTTGCGAAACCCTAAAATTATCCGTTATGGAAGTAAACGCCTTATAATACATACCCTTGCTTTCATTAATATAGACAGAAAAAGGAATAAAAAGCGAGGATGTATAACCCTTTTGTACCAAATACCAAAGTTGTAGCAGTCTTGACATTCTTCCATTTCCATCAAAATAGGGATGCAGATATGCAAAATAGTAGTGAATTACGATGGATTTAATGATTTGGTCCAACCCATCATCTTTCTGCACATAGTCAATCATATTGGCTATATACTCTGGAAGCAGCTGATATTTAAGCCCCTGATGCTCAATATCCTGCCCCACTATATATACTGCATCATGACGATATTTTTGCTCTGGCATCAGCCTATCTTCATCGTCCAGAAAATCACCGACTGCAAGCTTATATAGCTGATATAAATTTTCCTCAGTGATTTTATTTGAAGGCTCTGATATAAAATCCAAGCCTCGCTTAATACCATACGCTTTATTTTCATTACTTGTTTCGGGTGCCCCACCATTTAAGATTTTTCTTACACTCTCCCTTGACGAATCAATTTGCTCGATGGACAGCGTTGAAATGATTTCATCCTCCATTGCTTGAATGCCGTACTTTACACCCGAATAGGAAATCGCTATCGACTTTGAAAGCTGCGTTGTTAGGTTGATTTTTGTAGGAAGCAATACTACTGAGTTACCCTTAAAGTCATTCAATGGGAGCTTATAATAAAAACTCTCACTTAGTGTATCTAGATATCCAGCTAGGTTTTCCTCCCCAAATTTATACTTTAGTTTATTGAAA
>JAUZPJ010000425.1 GCA_030706025.1 Bacillota bacterium
AATAATTGTGCTTATCTCAATGATGACTATAGGGGTATTTTTTATTCAAATGTTTAAGCAATATGCCTTTGATAGTCGTGAGAAATCAATGTTGGCGAATGCACGGAGTATATCGGAGGCCGTTGCTGAGTATTTACAAAGTAATAGTCAAATGCGGGGTTTCGGTGGATATATGCGTTCTTTGGATATACTAACAGAGTCTAATGTATGGATTACTGACAGTAAAGGGAGCCCCTCTTTAATGTCCAGCATGCTACAAGGCTTGTGACCTGAAAAAGGACTGGGTCAAGGTCGAGGAAAAGGTCCGGGTATGGGGGCAGGGACTAACATGGGATAGTAACAGGCTAATGCAATCGTAACTTGCTTTTTGAAGAAATGTTGGATATACTTAATTGAGCATATGCTCAAAAGGAGCTGGTGCAATGTCAAGACGACGTTGTTGTGGACTGATTGATGAAACAATCGTCTGCGAAACGTTTATTCCACAGGGATATTCCCGTTGGCCCGAAGTAATAGTTCAATTAGAGGAACTAGAGGCCCTTCGTCTTAAAGACAAAGTGGGACTAGACCAAGTTGAGTGTGCAGCAGCTATGGGAGTTTCCCGAGCTACGTTTCAGCGAATCCTTGGAGCAGCTAGGTCCAAAATTGCCACGGCATTAACAGAAGGACGACCGATAATAATACAAGGAGGTAACTATACAATCAAGAATAGGGTCTTTGAGTGTATTGATTGCCGACATGTCTGGGAGGTTGAGCCGTGCAGCGCTGGTGGTAAACACGGATATGAAATAGACTGTCCGCGGTGTGGGAGCATGAAGAAGAGGAGATTAGACAAAGGCCAGTGGGGTTGTGGTGAAGAAAATTTGTAATAAAATTTAGTTTAGGAGGGTTTTAATCATGGCTAAAAAGATTGCTATTCCAACAAATGGTGAGTTTTTAGATCCTCATTTTGGACGAGCAGCTGGGTTCACAGTGTTTGAAATCGAAGGAAATGAAGCACGCAAGGTAGAGGAATTAAGTTCCATAGGTCTTCAACATCAGCACGAAGGTTTGGCAAATATGTTTAAACGTAACGGGGTAGAAGTGCTTGTCTGTGGAGGTATTGGCGGAGGTATGATTAATGGCCTCAACGCTGTCGGACTTGAAGTGGTTTCGGGGGCCTCTGGTAAAGTAGCGGAAGTGGCTAATTTGTATGCCAAAGGCCAGATTGTAAGTACCGGATCAGTTTGCGAACATGCACATGAACATGAACACGGGCACCATCATCACCATTAAGTAGATTGTTACCCGAAGGACAAGCTTGACAAATCGAGAATCAGGGTAGTAAGATGAATTCGGATTATTTGGAGAAAAAAACCCAACAGTGGGTAAATTACAGTTAGCAAATTTACGATAGTTGGAAGGGGAGGCGGTACCGTGGGCGAGTCGTGTCATAGTTGTTCAGCTGCCGGTTCATGTAATACGGAAAGTTGTTCAAATGAGCCTAAATTAACTGAGGCTCAAAAGGCAAGTCATATTGGGAAGGTTATTGCGGTCATGAGCGGTAAAGGGGGAGTTGGCAAATCCTCAGTAACTGGCATGTTAGCCGTAAGCCTGATGCGACAGGGTTATAAAGTAGGAATTTTGGACGCTGACATTACTGGTCCGAGTATTCCAAAAATCTTTGGAGTGACAGGTAGAGCTGGAGTTAGCCAAAATGGGATACTAGCTTCAAAAAGCCGCGGCGGAATTAAAGTTATGTCCTTAAATCTTATGATTGAAACTGAAGAGGACCCTGTAATCTTGCGAGGACCGTTGATCAACCAGATCGTTAATCAGTTCTACACGGATGTAATTTGGGGTGAATTAGATTATCTCTTGATTGATTTGCCGCCAGGCACAGGAGATGTACCGATCACTGTATTCCAATCATTGCCAGTTGACGGGGTGGTTATGGTAACTAGCCCGCAGTCGTTGGCAAATATGGTCGTGCGAAAAGCGATCAAAATGGTTCGAAATTATAAACCGCCAATTTATGGTTTGGTTGAAAATATGGCCTATGTGCAATGTCCTGATTGCACAAAAAGAATAGAAGTCTTTGGCAAACCACAAGGAGAAGAAGAAGCAAAACGCACCTCGATCCCATTTATGGGCGAACTTCCACTGGATCCAGCTTTAGCGGAATTATCAGATGCTGGCAAAATCGAAGATTATCAATCACCAATCTTTGATCAGATTGCCAAGCGTTTAGCTGACGAGATTAAAAAGCAAAGTAAAAAGGACTTAGCTTAATTTAGATCGATAAGCCCTCTGAATTAAACCACTGAACTAAGACCAGGAACTGCACTTGTGCAAACTCCTCGGTCTTTTTCAATTTCTCTAAAATACTAAAAAATATAGAATTTTTCATCGAATAACAAACTAAATTTTTTTCTAAAAAACATCAATAGTGTTATTGAAGTATTATTAAGTATAGTGTATATTATGAATATTAAGAAAACTCGCAAGGTGGTGGATAAATTGTACTCAGAAAAAGTTATGGAGCTTTATATGTGTCCTCAGAA
>JAUZPJ010000426.1 GCA_030706025.1 Bacillota bacterium
AAATTATATCCCATAATCAATACCAGCCGCCAGGCCTACGCCCTCATGCTTTCACTTGATAACCCCAACATTTGGAGTAAACATCCCTTCTGCCTGCGCCTCATAGCCAACCGCTTCTGGGACTTTAAATTAAAGGAAATGCAACTAAATAGAAATAAATTTGAACGTCCGTAAGCTCACATATTAGCAATTACTAATAATAAGGTGTGGTTTAATGTGGAACTAACCAAAGAACTTCTTATTGTCGCAAGTAGAGTTTTGATCATTCTTTCTTTATTCTTGGGTATTACCTTATATATGGGAAAACGTTCTATCGGGGAGCTTCCTGTTTTCGATCTGCTAGTCATGCTTACCTTAGGTGCAATTGTCGGTGCAGATATCGCTGATCCTAAGGTTCCCCTTTTACCTACTGTAGTGGCCATTATCTTGATAGGCCTCTTTCAGAAATTCATATCAACGATAATAATTAAGTATAGAAAATTAGGACACATGATTACCTTTGAGCCCACGATTGTTATTCAAGAAGGACAGTTTATTATGAGCAATCTTAAAAAAGTACGCTATTCCATTGATAATGTTCTCCAACTGCTCAGGGAGAAGGACGTCTTTGATCTTAGAGATGTACATATGGGTATCATCGAGGCCAATGGTTCTCTGTCAGTTTTAAAAAAGGGTAGCAAAGCCTCTATTACCATTGAGGATATGAATTTGACGAAACAAAACTCTTCCATATCATACCCTGTCATCGTTGATGGGGAAATTTATGAAAATGTATTGCTAAAACTCGAGCTTTCAAATGATTGGCTTAAGCGAGAGTTATTGAACCTTAATATTAAAACTCCCATGGATGTCTTCTTTGCGTCTGTTAACACAAAAAAGGAACTTCATGTTTCTCTGAAAAGCTATCTGGAAGATCAGCAAAACATCCTGCCCGTTTTTAACTGAATTATATTCATGCTTTTTCTCTACCGCATGCTCCTAAAATCACTTGCAACCGAAGGCAGACATGTTAGAATAAGGTAAAGTTAAACGTTGAGGAGATGAACCCATCGTGGATCTTGAACTTAAAGCGAACATGAAGATGAAGATTAACATCACACAGAAGGCCATGGATTACCTTCAAAAAGCTAAAAAAATAGAACTTTACATTGAACGCTTTGTAGTTACAGATTGCTGTGTTCCGCTTTCCACTCCCCCTAGCGTTCGCAAAGGACGTCCCCGTAAACCTGAGGATTTCTACGCATATAACGTAGAGGGGATTACTGTGTATTATGACCGCAACCTCATTAATAAATCAGCACTTACGATTGATGCTCAAGGATTTGGGTTTGCCAAAGGGCTTTTCGTTTCTGATTGGATTATTAAATACTAAAGTCGGCCTTCGGGCCGACTTTCAACCTTTTTAAATGCAGCATTTTATCGCCTCATACTACTCTAAGATTTGTAAACTCATTTTATACTCATAAATCAATTCGTTAAATTCCTCCGACGAGTTAGATTCTCGAATTAACATCTGTGCTTTTTGCAACAAACGTTTATGTACCTCTTCCCGAGTGATTAAAAAATTAATCATCCGTTTCATATTTGGATCAGGGGTCAGCTCCAGATGTTGCTGATACAATAGACTGGCCCTGGTTTCCGCTTGTACATCCTTCTGCAGCATCTCAATAGAATCAATACTTTGATCAATATAGTTTATTACCCATGGAGCCCCCTGAGAATTTATACAGGTAAGCGGTTGCCCGCCTAATTTGATAATTGCTACAGATATTATTTCCATATGGCCTAGTTCTTCGGCAGCGATTAACCCAAGTAATTCTCGAATATATCGATTTGACATATTGCATCGTTGGTTTAAGTACTGAATTGACGATGAAAGCTCACTATTCCTACCCGCATAATGTTCGAGTAATACCTTTGCGAATACTGGATCATGACGTTCAACATGTATTGGATAGAATAAATGTTTGCGAAAATTAAACACTTTTTATCCCCCCTCATATAAAGATACCTTGCCAATATTATATGGAAGGAATAAGCCAGTGGTCACAAGAAAAAGATACAACGGGAGAAACTAAAAATTAGAGGCTTCTCAAAAATTCAAAGATTTATGAGAAGCCTCTAATTTTACGAATTAAATTCTTGCTTATTTACAAGGTTCCAGTCCTTTAACACCAATATCCCTTCGAAAATGAGCCTTAGGAAAATCGATTTTGTCAACGAGGGCATAAACATTTTCCCTTGCCCGCTGGAGTGTTATCCCTTCCGAAGTCACTCCCAACACCCGTCCGCCACTACTCAGAATCTGCCCGTCACCTATCTCCGTTCCGGCATGGAAAATGACTGAGTCTTGACCTTGAAGCGCAGGCAAGTGAATTGGAACTCCCTTAGCGTAAGATAAAGGATAACCAGAGGCCGCCATTACAACACAAACGGCCACTTCCTCTTTCCACTCTAGTTGAACCTCGGACAGACGCCCCTCCGTGCAGGCCCAAAGAATCGGCAAGAGATCAGATTTTAGTCGTTTCATAACGAC